>DATGMW010000191.1:0-8653 GCA_035307105.1 Flavobacteriaceae bacterium | reverse complement strand
TCGGAAGAAGTAAAATAACCAATCATTTAATCCTTAAAAATAAATCACGTAGCACTACTAAGCTCATCGTTTATCGTTATTGCTACTCAGAAATAAAAGATAAGAATCATGAAAAACGAATCAAAACAAAACAACCCGCTTTTATGCGATATAGAAACAGGTATATGCGAAACCACAGATGGTTCCACAGAAACCACACCGAAAAGCAAAGTAACCTCTAAAAAGAAATCGGTTAAAATAATTTACTATACCGATCCTATCTGTTCCTCTTGTTGGGGTATAGAACCACAATTGCGCAAGCTAAAGTTAGAATATGGCGATGCGGTGGAGATAGACTACAGAATGGGCGGACTATTACCAGATTGGAATTATAACAGTGGTGGTATTGGGCAGCCATCTGATGTGGCTGGTCATTGGGACGAAGTTAGTGTGCATTACGACATGCCTATCGATGGAGACTTATGGCTAGAAGACCCGTTAGACTCTTCCTATCCCCCATCTATTGCTTTTAAAGCAGCGCAGATGCAAAACAAGGATAAAGCCATTCTATTCCTACGAGAAATAAGAGAGATGGTTTTCTTACAGAAATTAAATATTGCAAAATGGGAGCATTTAGCAACCGCAGCCAAGACTGTAGGACTAGATGTAGAGCAGTTAAAAAAAGACTTTGAAGGCGATGCGAAAAAACTGTTTGAAGAAGATTTAGCCTTAGGAAGAGAACTAGGCGTAAGAGGTTTCCCAACCATGTACTTTATAGACGATGCCGGCAATAAAGAATTCGTTTATGGTGCAAGACCTTATCCTTTTTACGAAATGGCAATTTTAAAACTAGATCCCAACGCTACAAAGAGCGAATACAGTAAAAACTGGGAGGAATTGTTCGCTATATACCCTACACTTACCGCAAAAGAATTTTCGGAGCTTTCTGGAAAACCAAGAGTGGAAAGTGAAACGTTTTTAAATGAACTTTCAACCAGCGGAAAATTAGAGAAGTCGACCACCAAGAATGGTTCCATTTGGGAGTTGGTATAATACTTTCTACACGTGGCGTCTTCAAGATGAAACCCATTGAAAGAAACTGACTTATCTCTTTTAAGAGCAAGTACTAAGAGCTTATCTTCTTAACATCATTTAAATATTGGTGATGATAAAGAAGATAAGCTCTTTTTTTATAATTTAATTTGCGGCAAGAAGCTAACTTTACCTAAGCATTATATAAATTTCAACTAAGCAAAAATCACCATGAACACAAAACTCATTGAAGCTCTGAAAGCAAAACACCAGGAACTAAAAGAGTGGCAAGAAGAAATGCACAGAACTCCGGAACTTTCTATGCAAGAAGAAAAAACCGCAAGGTTTATTGCAGAGAAGTTGAAAGCTATGGGAGAATTTGAAGTGGTAGAAGGTGTTGGTAAATACGGAATAGTAGCCTCGCTTAAAGTTGGAGATAGTGATAAAGCAATCGGGATTCGTGCGGACTTTGACGCACTCCCAATTCAAGAAGACAATGATCTGGCATATAAAAGTACTATTAATGGCGTTGGACATCTATGTGGACATGATGGACATACAGCCATGGCACTTGGTGCTGCAAAATACTTAGCAGAGACGAAGAACTTCAACGGCACTATAAGGTTTGTCTTCCAACCAGGTGAAGAAACCATGCAAGGTGCGCCAGCGATGATTGCAGATAAGTTGTTTGAACGTTTTCCAATAGACGAAATCTATGCCATGCATAATATGCCTAGACTAGATTTTGGCAAGTTTTATTTCCGAGAAGGGCAAACTATGGCCGCAGTAGATAACTGGGAAATAGAACTAGAAGGAAAAGGTAGCCACGGAGCTATTCCAGAACTGGGGATTGACCCTATTGTTTGTGGCGCCTCTTTGGTTATGGCATTGCAAACGATTGTAAGCCGAAACGTTTCGCCTTGGAAAGAGGCCGTAGTGAACGTTGGAGCGTTTAATGCTGGTAACGTAGGGAATGTAATGCCACAAAAAGCAGTGCTAAAAGTAAGCATCCGTAATATGGATGAAGTGGTACGCAAGATGGTATTGGATAAAGTGAGAAGTATTACAAAAGCCCAAGCAGAAGCGTTTGGGTGTAAATACTCCATAAAAGAAGGGATTGCTGGCAATGTATTATTTAACGCAGCAGAACAAACCCGTAAAGCATCGGCGATAGCAAAAGAAACCTTCGGAGTTCAGAATGTAGTAGACGGAAGTAATGCTTATATGGGAAGTGAAGATTTTGCATTTATGATGGAGAAAATTCCAGGAAACTACGTCATGCTTGGCAACGGAAAAGGACCTATGGTACACCATCCGAAATATCAATTCAATCAAGACTTACTCCCAATAGGTGCTGCATATTGGGTGGCATTAACTCAATTCCTACTTAAGTAAAAAACTTTTCTCAATGCACTAGCATCAACAAATTTATTAAAACTTAAAGTTACCTCTGATTCATTTTAGAGGTAACTTTTTTCGTTGTTATAAGCATATATTTCCTCTTTGAATCGAATTCCTGCTCAAATTCAATTATTCCATTAGGATATAACAATCAAAGTTAAAATAAAAGGATAATAAATTCATTATTAATATATTGTAATCTGCTTTAAAGCTAAATAAATGAATATAGAGTGAATTTATTAAAATACATTTGATGTTCATCTTAGCTTGAAGCATCCAATTCAATAGGCATTAAGTAATTAGCTGAAGAAGCCAAAATAAGTTGACAGAATTATATCAAGATATGAAAACAACCCCTAAGCATAATGAGCAAATTGCAAAATTGACATTCGCTTCGGTTTATCCGCATTACATCACTAAAGTAGAAAAGAAAGGAAGAACAATAGAAGAATTACATCAAGTCATTGAATGGCTGACTGGTTTTGACGAAAAAGCACTTGAAGAACTAATTGAAGAGAAAGCTACTTTTGAAACATTCTTTAAAAAAGCTACTTTACATCCAAATGCGTCCCTCGTTAAAGGAGTAATATGTGGTTATAGAATTGAAGACCTACAAAATCCATTAACGCAACAAGTGCGGTATTTGGATAAGTTGGTAGATGAATTAGCAAAAGGACGTAAGATGGAAAAGATATTGCGATAGAAACTTTCCTCCCTCACATTATGAGTAGTAAATAGAAATATCAATTAAAATATAATACAAGTTTATGAGTGATGATAAACCAAGAGTAACTGGTGTTGGAGGAATATTCTTCAAATCTAAAAACCCTGACGAAACTAAAGATTGGTACAGAGAGAATTTAGGATTAGATACGGATCCTTGGGGAACAAATTTTGAATGGTTTCAAGGAAGCAATCCTTCAAAAAAAGGTTTTACGCAATGGAGTCCTTTTGATGATAATACGACTCACTTTGAGCCCTCAAAAAAAGAGTTCATGATTAATTATAGAGTGGCTCACATTGAGAAATTACTCGAACAGTTAAAACAAAATGGCGTAACTATTCTAAATGAAATAGAGACTTTCGATTATGGCAAGTTTGTACATATTTTGGACAACGAAGGAAATAAAATTGAGCTTTGGGAGCCAAATGACATAGCGTACGAAAAGCTCGTGCAGGGAAGAACTAAGTAATTATATAGAAAATAAATAGCATGAAAATTTTTAGAAAAATTGTAATCATAATTGGTGTTATTATCGCAATCCCACTGATTATGGCCTTATTTGTAAATAAGTCCTATGCGGTAAAAGAATCAATTGTAATCAACAAACCCAAAGCAGAGGTATTTGAATATGTAAAGCTTCTGAAAAACCAAAACAATTTCAGCAAATGGGCAACAATGGATCCAGAGATGAAGAAAACCTACCATGGTACAGATGGAACGGTTGGCTTTATATCGGCATGGGAAAGTGAGGAGGATAATGTGGGGGTTGGAGAGCAAGAAATTCTAAAAATAGTAGAAGGCGAAAGAATTGATTATGAATTACGTTTTATAAAACCCTTTGAGTCTACCCAAGAAACCTACATGAGTACGGAATCAGTTAATGGAAATCAAACCGAAGTAACATGGGGGTTTAATGGAGAAATGAAGTATCCGATGAACTTGATGTTGGTATTTATGGATTTCGAAGAAATGATTGGAGACGACTTTCAAGAAGGATTAAAAAATTTAAAAACCATAGTAGAAAATAATTAAAATATGAAACTAGGCGCATTTTCAATTAGTCTTACAGTAAAAGACCTTCATAAATCAAAAGAATTTTACGAAAAATTAGGTTTTACTTACAAAGCTGGAGATATAAATCAGAACTGGATTGTACTTAAAAATGAGAATGCCGTAATCGGTCTTTTCCAAGGAATGTTTGAAAATAATATTATGACATTTAATCCTGGTTGGGATGGCGATGCACAAAACATAGCAAATTTTGATGACGTAAGAAGCATTCAAAAAAAGCTTAAAAGCAAAGGAATTACTTTAACTAAAGAAGCTGATAAAACTACTACAGGCCGAGAATATATCACATTGACAGACCCAGACGGAAACCAAATTCTTATTGACCAACATAGATAATCTTTTAACTTAAAATCTAATGAGATGATTAAGCAAGCATTACTCCGTGAGTTCCAACATGAAGCCGAAGGTACAAGAAAACTTTTGTCTATGATTCCAGACAGCGCTTTGGAATACCGCCCACAACCACACCTTTGGTCTGTTGCCGAATTAGCATCGCACCTTGCCGAGATTTATAATTGGTATGAGGTTACTTTCAATCAGGACAGTTTTGAAACGAGCACCTATAAATATGACAAAGGCGATATCAGCAAAGCTTCCAAGATATTGGAGAGGTTTGAAACCAACGTAAAAGCTGCTCAAGAAGCAATTGAAAAGTCCGATGAGAAGCAATATAGGAATGAATGGTCTATGACTAGGAATGGTAAATCCTCTTTTCCAGGTATGCCTAAAATTCAAGTAATCAGAGGGTATTTATTCAACCACTTGTACCATCACAGAGGAGAGCTCGTTTCCCACCTAAGAGCTACAGGAAACAAAGTGCCTTCTTTGTTTGGACCAAACTATGAAGAATCGCAACAAATGTCCCAATAGCATTATACTAATCAATTAAATTCTAAAAATTATGGCAACTGTAAATATTTACTTGACGTTTGATGGTACCTGCGAGGAAGCCTTCCGATTTTATCAATCCGTTTTAGGAGGTGTATTTACTCATCTTACTCGTTTTAAGGAGATACCACAAGACGAAAACTCCGAACCCTTGAGTGAGGAGGATAGTAACAAGATTATGCACATAACTCTACCTATTAGTGACGAAACTTGTTTAATGGGCAGTGACTCCGCCGGAGAATGGACCTCTAATTTAGTTCGAGGAAACAACTTTTCTATCTCTATAAATGCAGATAGCGTAACTGAAGCCAACGAACTATTCGACGGGCTTTCCGCTCACGGAAAAGTAACTATGCCTATGGACGAAACCTTTTGGGGCGCTTATTTTGGTATGTTTACAGATAAATTCGGCATTAATTGGATGGTTAACCATGACTTAGAAGGGGCTTTAGAAAAATAAGCTAGATGGCAAAAAACAAGACACAAGAAACGACAGAGAATGTAGAAGAGTTCATCGAAACCTTTGCAAATACTGAACAAAAAAAGCAAGATAGTTTTGAGCTCATCAAGCTAATGCAAGGAGCTACAGGATTTGAACCAAAAATGTGGGGACCTAGTATTATTGGATTTGGATCCTACCATTATAAGTATGCAAGCGGCCATGAAGGAGATGCACCCTTAATTGGCTTTTCACCACGTAAAAGCGCTATTTCCTTATATGCTTTTACTGGAAGAGAAGAACACGAACATCTATTGAAGAATCTTGGTAAATTCAGAAAAGGAAAGTCTTGTATCTATATCAACAAACTCTCTGATATCGATCAAGTAGAGCTGCGTAAAATAATGTCAGAAACAATTAAATATTTACACTCAGAATATGGAGAAAATTAAACTGGAAATTAAATGGGCATTTATATTTATTGCAATGTCCTTACTTTGGATGCTATTAGAAAAACTCGTTGGACTACATAGCATACATATAGACAAGCATATGTATCTGACCAACCTGTTTGCTATACCAGCTATAGTCGTTTATGTATTGGCTTTAAAAGACAAGAAGAAGCAGTACAAAGGTCAAATGTCGTACAAACAAGGGTTTATTTCAGGATTAATAATCACCTTAATCGTTGCGCTTTTTGCGCCGTTTACGCAATGGATTATTTCCACTATAATCACTCCAGAATATTTTCCAAACGTAATTGAATACTCTATAGAATCGGGTTTTCACAGCTCTCTAGAAGAAGCAGAAGCATATTTTAATCTAAACAAGTATATGGTTCAAAGTGTGATTGGAGCACTTATTATGGGAATTATAACCTCTGGAATAGTGGCGTTTTTTGTGAGAACAAAGTTTAATAAAGAAAGATAAAAGCATAAAGCTAGTCTATAGGCTTTGAAATAATTTTTATATTTGATGGCGTTTCCAATTATTCCACCTAACCACTCTTAGCCTATTTTTTGCAAAGCATAAAAAACACTGAAATGGTAGAACAAAAAAAGAAATTGAAACTTGCCGAAGGACTATTATTACGTTCTGATCTTTTGAAGAAAATAGAACATCTTCAGAATAGGATTAGGCCTGTGTTGGTGGTATCGAACGATAGAACGCCACAAGAAGACCCAAATAAATTGCTCGCACAATTAAGAAGTGCCATACAAGAGTTGGAAACTTTGGTGATTAGAATCAATAAAACCAATAACGAAACCCAAGTGGAAGGCGAAGGACTCCTGATGGAGGCGCTTGCTAAAAGGGATGCATTGAAAATGCTGTCGGAGAAACTAAGAAATATTCGATATGCTGCTCAAATTGATAATACGGGCGATACAGAACTAAAAACAACTATTGATATTAAGAATCTACAAATAGAAATGGATCAAGCCGGAAGAGCTTTTAGAGAGCTGGACAGTAAGATTCAAGAAATAAATTGGCTTACAGAGCTAAAAGAGTAATTCAAAAAGATAGAATGGTCGGGGCGAGTGCCAGCCCCTTTTATGTGGCAAGTTTTCAGGGCAAATGAAAAACTTAGCCTGACAGAAGCTGCTTGGGTTGCGGCAAAAATGTATTGTTTAGGGCCCAGTACTGCTTATTGTTTACAAGTGTATTACGTATAGCTTACTACCAGGTACTGACCGATCATTCTTTTCTATTTAATGAGTAATACCTATGCCTAAAACCTCTCTCCTATAACTCAATATCTGTAGCGTAAGGCACTTGAAGCCTTCCTCAACCTCTCCAATATTAAACTTACTGCCTACTCCTATCTAGCTTCCCAGAAGACAACTAAATTCTAGAATCTGTATACAATCACAGCGAATCGTATACAATCCTCAGAACTTTATTCTTATCCAAATTTTGGTGCATTTGTTACAAAAACAAAGAAAGGAGGCGCAAGAACACCTCCATAATCCCAGGAAACCATTTCGACTAGTTCGTGAAGAACAGAATAAAAGAAGGTCGATTTAAAAGTACCAGCAAAGTTATTCGTGCTGGGCTACGACTTTTAGAGGAAGAGGAAATGAAGCTTCTTCATTTAAAAAAGGCTATTCAAAAAGGAATAGATAGTGATATAGCAAACGACTTCGATCCGCAGAAGCATTTGGACTCCTTAAAATCTAAAAAGCACTCCAATGAATAGGTTTAAACTGACCAATAAAGTGATGGTAAAATTTACACCGTATAAATCCTTACTTTCCTCTTTTTAATATGGGTGTTATTTAATTTCTCGATTAACTCATTGGCTTTCTTTGCAGGTACTGCTACAAATGCACAATCACTCTTCAATTCGATTAAGCCTAATTCTGTTCCTGTCAACCCGCCTTTTTTTATAAATACCCCAGCGATATCTCCTTTGGAGATTTTATCTTTTCGTCCTCCAGAAATAAACAAGGTTTTAAAAAATGGTTTTGCAATTCCGGCAGTTTTAAATTCCGTTAAAGCTTCTCCACCTGCTATGAAGTCTGGTAAAGCTCTTCCGGTGTGCGATAACACATAAGCAGTTCCTTTTGCAGCTACACGTGCGGTACGTCCGTTTCTATGCGTAAACTCTTCTGCGTGATAAGGTAAATCGTAATGTATAATATAATCGAGCTCTGGAATATCCAAACCACGAGCAGCCAAATCGGTAGCTAGCAGAACTTGACTGCTTCCATTACTGAACTTAATCAATGCCCGTTCGCGATCTATTTGCTCCATCCCACCATAAAAACAACTGTGTTCTATGTTCTGCTTTTCTAAAAATGCACTGAGGTCCTCTACACCTGCTCGTAAATTACAGAACACAATCCCATTCTGATTTCCGATATGGTTGAACAGTTTGATTATAGTGTCTAGCTTCTCTGCTGGTTCGGTTTCTACAATCTTGAGCTTTAAATTGGAGCTTGCAGTCTCTTCAAGATAGTTCAGCGTCTTCCGATTTGTCATCTTCACAAATCCTGGGATTTTAATACTGGCAGTTGCAGAAGTTAAAACTCTTTTTTCTAGGTTAGGCAAGAAACTAACAATCTCGCTAAGCTCCTCTTCGAATCCAACTTCCAAGATTTTATCATACTCATCTAAGA
>DATGMW010000190.1:0-17742 GCA_035307105.1 Flavobacteriaceae bacterium | reverse complement strand
AGGATGACAAGCTAGAGAATAGGATGAAAAGGTTTATATACTATACTTTCTATTTATTAAACTCGGAATACTAATGTTTTTTAGCATGCGAAATTGTAGTTTAGAATTTGTTTTACTTAGCAAGTCGGCACAAAACAGATTATCTGTATCTTTGCAATCAGAAAAACAATAATATTATGGCAAGAGTACTTACTGGAGTGCAAAGTACAGGCACTCCACATCTAGGAAACATTTTAGGAGCGATAAAGCCCGCGATCGAAATGGCGCACCAACCAGAAAACGATGCGTTTATTTTTATTGCAGACCTGCATTCGCTTACGCAGATTAAAGATGCTAAAACACTACGAGAAAATACCTATAGCGTTGCAGCAACCTGGCTGGCATTTGGATTGGATCCAGAAAAAGTAGTCTTCTATCGCCAAAGCGATGTAACGCAAACGACAGAACTAACTTGGTATTTATCGTGTTTTTTCCCTTTTCAGCGACTTACACTTGCGCATTCGTTCAAGGACAAAGCCGATAGATTACAGGATGTAAATGCAGGGCTATTCACCTATCCAATGTTGATGGCTGCCGATATCTTGCTTTATGATGCCGATATAGTACCCGTAGGTAAGGATCAATTACAGCATATAGAGATTACTCGGGATGTAGCTTCGCGATTTCACGCACAGTTGGGTGAAACTTTTGTGCTTCCAGAAGGGAAGGTACAAGAGGAAACCATGTATATTCCTGGAACAGATGGTACAAAGATGAGTAAGTCTAATGATAATTACATAAACGTATTCTTGCCAAAAAAGGAACTTCGAAAGCAAGTGATGTCTATCGCTACAGATAGCACACCGTTGGAAGAGCCGAAAGACCCGACTACTTGCAATGTTTTTGCATTGTATAAAATACTAGCAACACCAGAGCAAACGCAAAAAATGGCAGCAAACTATCAAGCCGGAAATTATGGTTATGGGCATGCAAAACAAGCCTTGTTCGAGTTGGTATTCGATACGTTTGCCGATGCTAGAGAAAAGTACACCTACTATATGGAAAACCTAGAAGAACTGGATAAGATCTTGAAATCTGGCGCAGAAAAAGCAGGTTTAATTGCAGATAAGACCTTAACACGTGTTCGGGAAAAGTTAGGCTACTAAGTCCCAAATCATACAATTAATGAATTTTAGATACACTAAAGACTACAGGTAACTGTGGCCTTTTGTAGTTACTCAAGTTTCGTACTTAACTTAAATCACTAGTTTACTGTTATTTACAGAGCTTGACGGATGGCTCAAAGCTACAAAGTCATACTGTTAAGCACTAATAGCCTTATAATTGAGTGGCTATTTATACACTTAAATAATATGTCCAAAAGCTCTAAAATATCTACAATTACCAACAATAACTTTTTTGTTGAATTTATTTGGAATTAATCTTGTTTCAGGTCTTTAGCAATATCCCAGTGGTTTGAACTATTTTCGTTTGCATATCCAAGGTTTTAAACGACTACAAACCTTCAATTAAAATAATTAGACATTAAATCTACTTTTCAAATCTTATGGTGAAACACAAATAATTAAAATGGCCGTCGCGCAGGACATCGAGTGTTGATAGCGAGATCTCGCCATACAGCCGATGTACAAGTTTGGTCTAGAGTTTTTTGTTACTTTCCCCGAGGCTTCGGGGTCTCGATTTCTCAATGATTTGGGGGCAATGCAAAAAAGTAAATAGAATAGTTTAAGCAAGATTCTAAATAGTAAGATTTAATCTTCTACAGTTACGATAAGAACAAGGAGATCCTGAATCGCCGTCTAGAATGATAAGCTAGAGAATAGGATGCAAAGGGTTATATACTGTACTTTCTATTTATTAAGCCTGGAACACTACTGTTTATAACATGCGAAACTTGAGTTAGTTTATCAATTCAAATTGTTTCCCAGGTAAAGTTCTAATTACTCCTTTTAGTTCTAAGCCCAACAGCAAACTAGCTGCTTTTTGTGGGCTCATCGCCGCTTCAATGGCCAACAAGTCTAAATTTTCTTTTCCTTTAGTTTTTAATAGGTCAAATAGTTTTTCTTCTTCTGGATCTAAATCGATGAACAATGGCATCTGAGTAGCTTTTGGTTTGCTAACTTTCTCTAAATCCCAATTTAGAATATAAACCAAATCCGCTGCCGATTGTATCAATCTAGCTTGGTTGGTTTTAATAAGCGTATTGCAACCTACACTCTTGCTATTATCTATCCGCCCAGGTAAAGCAAAGACTTCTCTGTTGTAGGAGTTTGCCATATCTGCGGTCAATAGACTACCTCCTCGTATTGGAGATTCTACAACCACTGTAGCTTGAGATAGTCCAGCTATAATCCTATTTCGACGAACAAAATTCTTTTTATCCATTATGGCGTCGGTAGGAAACTCCGAAATAATGCCACCGTTTTTTTGAATTTCTTCGACATATTTTGCATGCGATGCTGGAGAAGTGGTATGCAGCCCATGTGCCAAGCATGCAACGGTTTCTAAACCTTGATCTAAAGCAGCTAAATGCGCTTGAATATCGATTCCGAAGGCGAGCCCAGAAACAATTTGAACCTCTAAGGCCTGTAGGTCTGATATCAATTTTCTGCAAAACTCCAAACCATAGTTAGTGGCAGTGCGTGTGCCTACAATACTTATAGATCTAGGAGCATTCCATGTAATATTGCCTTTGTAAAACAACACGATGGGCGCATCTTCACAGTGTTTAAGTCGATTCGGATAAGCAGCATCCCCAATGTATAAGTACTGGATTCCTTCCTTTTGCATAACTTCTATTTCGGAATAAGCACTATCTAACCACTTTTGAAGAACACTTGGAGTAATCGCTTTTTTAGTGGCAAGAGATAGCCTTATCTCATTGGATTGTAGTGCTTTATATGTTTCTTTTGGACTACCGTATTTATGCAGTAATTCTCTAGCACGAATATCACCTATGCCTGGGACCTTCTTTAAAACCAATAAATAGGGTAAATCTCCTTCGCGCATCTTACTAGCTATTATCTTTCTACTAATTTAATTATAATTCTACAAACCTTAAAATAGGAGGCTTGCATATCTTGTTCGTCTTATAAAAAATAGGTACTTTTGTTGCTATGATGGATGTAGTAAATCATATAAACGAACTTTTGTTCCGATACGAATGTGTTATCGTACCTGGGTTTGGTGCTTTTTTAACGCACCATCAATCGGCGTATGTAGATAAGCAAACCGATGCGTTTATGCCGCCGAGCAAAACCTTGTCTTTTAACAGACAGTTACAAACCAATGATGGTTTGTTGGCCTCGTATTTAGCAAAGACTTATGGCGTGTCTTATCAACAAGCTTTACAAGACTTGCGTGAGCAGGTTCAGATTTGGACCGCGCAATTAGAAAATAGAACGCCGCTGCACTTTGTGGAATTAGGCGTGCTGGAAAGTAATCTTGAAGGAAAATGGCAGTTCACGCCAGATCCGAAAAACATATTCCAAGCTACTTCCTTTGGGTTAAGCCCAATAGAACGACTAGCGATAAATCGTGAAGCGCTTTCTACGCCTCAGCAAAAGGTGGTTTCTATAAATGAAACTAAAGAAAAGAACCAAGGCGCCTCAAGATATATTCGCTATGCTGGAACTGCCGCAGCTATTGCACTACTTCTTGGACTTGGTGGATTTACCTGGTATAAGAACGATACCCAACAATATAATTTAGCACAACAACAGCTTGCCGAGCAACAGCTGGAGAAGCAAATTCATAAGGCGAGTTTTACTATTGCCAATCCGTTGCCTACTATCACCCTTAGTTTTCCAAAAGAAAAACGACCATATCATATCGTAGCTGGTGCGTTTAGAGAGGCTGAAAATGCAGAGAAAAGTGTTGCTAAGCTGCAGCGAGAAGGTCATTCTGCTCGAATTCTACGTGAGAACTCCTATGGATTGCACGAGGTTATCTATAACAGCTACGCCTCCAAAAGAGATGCGATCAATGCACTACATAAAATCGTTCGCACAGAAAACGAGAATGCTTGGCTATTAGTCGTAGAGGACTAATATTGTTTATTGTACCTTTGCTGAAAATTATTTTATGAAGCCAAGAACACCTTCTGAATCAAGATCTATAGCAACCGACATTGTTTTGCCTGGAGAGACCAATCCCTTAGGACAAATGTTTGGCGGTGAGTTATTAGCTAGAATGGATCGTATAGCTGGAATTACTGCAAGCAGGCATTGTCGCCGGCATGTTACTACCGTTTCGGTAAACAATGTGTTTTTTAGCAAACCAATTGCACTAGGAAGTGTTGTAACCATAGAGGCTAGTGTCTCTAGAGCATTTACTAGCTCTATGGAAATCTTCATGGATGTCTGGGTGGAAGATCGCCAAAGCGGCTCAAAAAGCAAGGTAAACGAGGCGATATATACTTTTGTAGCAATAGATACAGATGGCAACCCGATTAAGGTACCTCCTATTAAACCAGAAACTGAGCTAGAAATAGAACGATACAATGCGGCATTACGACGCAAACAACTAGCATTGGTAGTAGCAGGAAAAATAGATCCCCACGAAGCAACCGAATTAAAAGCACTTTTTCTATAAAAGTATCTGCTCTAAGACCTTAGAGAGAATTTAGCAATAAGAATGTCTTTTTATTGCGATAACCTATTTATATTTAACCAAACTCCTGTAATTAAGTTTTATATTGCAGTTCCATAAACATAAAACCTAACTTAAATGCAAAATATAGATAAATTGAATCATGCCTATAATGGTATTTTTGAAAAGGATTTAATTCAAGAAATAGCAGATACGGCAATCTATAGAAAGGTAGAAGCGGGTTCGATTCTTATCGATTTCGGACAGTATATAAACTCTATGCCATTGCTATTGCATGGGGCTATAAAAGTGCTTAGAGAGGATGAAGAAGGAGATGAGCTATTGCTATATTTTATTGAAAAAGGAGATACTTGCGCGTTTAGCCTAAGTTGTTGCATGGGTCATACCAAAAGTGAAATTCGTGCTATAGCAGAAATAGATTCCGAGTTGTTGATGATTCCTGTTCAGAAAATGGAAGAGTGGATGGGAGCCTATAGGAGCTGGCGTAATTTTGTGCTCACTAGCTACCAAAGCAGATTAAATGAAATGCTAGATACGATAGATACCGTGGCTTTTAGAAAACTAGACGAACGTCTGATTCAGTACCTGCGAGAGAAAACTCGCATAGCCGAGAACGACACAATAAACATCACCCATCAGGAAATAGCACAAGAGCTTTATACCTCTAGAGTAGTGGTCTCTAGACTGCTAAAAGCTTTAGAAATTCAAAATAAAATACGCATGCAGCGCAATAGCATTCAGGTGCTGGTGAGTTAATTTAGAATCTGATTAATTATCTTTAAGCTGCTAGTTCTCTAACTTATAAAACCGCGTTGGGCGGTACTTATTCTCTATTTGCATTTCTTTCTTTAACTCTCCATTTCTGTTTATTGAATACAAGCCGTTTGTCTTGTTATTTTGTGCGTTTGCAACGGCTATAAATAAGGTGTCGTCTATGATGTTAAACACATTTATTCTTGGCGATGGATTGGACGAAGGGATGTCTAGCTTGGTATATGCCTCTGGAGTTGCTGGATCGAATTCGTAGAAATACATCTTTAAACCATCTTTAACGGCAGTTTTATCACTATCTGCGTAGGAGTAGGGTTCGTCGGAAACTTGTAAGTACAATTTGTTGTTGTAGGATATAATGGATTGTACAATTCTATCCTTTCCAAACAAGCCTTCAATATCTATTTTCCACTCGGTATCAAAATCTGTTTCTCCAGCTTTTATACGGAACACTTGAGATGGATCTTGTGTGTAAAATTGGTTCCAACCCCAAGAAGCAAAGTATAGATTGCCGTCTTCGTCTTTGGTAGTAGGGTTGTTTTCGGAAACATAGAACCCTACAGTCTTAGTGCCATGGTATTGGATCATCTTCTCGAAGCTTAAACTAGGAATGTCGATTACTGCCAAGTAAAAATTCTCTTCGTCTTCACTTATCAGGTTAAAACCTATTTCTTCTAAAAACACTACGCTTACATAGAGTTTGTCTTCCTTATAGTCCAGTACCAACGAACCGGTTCGCACTAGGTTATTTCCGTATTCATCTTTAAATTCAGCATCTGGGCGAAACGCTTTTATGTGTGGATATAAATCAATTTCATCTAATGTCTGCATGGTGGTTGGGTTGAACATCTGAATAAGCTGTCCTCCTTCCGATTCATTGTAGAAAAAACCTTTATATGCATCTATGATTACAAGTTTTCTGGCAGGAAATATATTGTCTTTTCCTACAAAAATCTCACTATCTATAAACATCCTATGCGAGGTGTTCTGTGTAAGCCGATATAGACCAGGAGTAGAGGAGTATCCTTTTTTGTCCTGCGCCATGCTAAATATGTGATTCTTAAAATGATGGTGGCCAGAGGAGGTGGAAGGGTCGGAGTTTATAAACTGCGTGTTTTTATCTATTAAATCGTAACTTATCGACGGGTCTACTTCCGAGAGATTAAAGCTAAAAAACCTAGTGATATCTGCCGAAGAAGCATCTTCGGTAGCTAAGACATAGTTATACGTAGAGAAATCTGTTTTTGGATCGGAATTTTGGTCCTCTACGTTGTCTACTGTACAAGAAAACAGCAGGAAAGACAAAATGAAAAGGGCACTCGGATATATATATGGATACTTCATAATCTTAGAAACTATACGTTACTTTAAGTCGGAAATTTCTTCCTGGACTCTGCATTTTAAACTCGTTATAAATCGCTTCGTTGAACACGTTTTTTAGCTCCGCACTAAAAGCTACGGTTTGCTCTCCAAATTCACGCACGTATACCATACCAAGGTTGTTGAGGTGCTGTACGGGAATCGTTCGGCTCGTGTTTATTTTGGAGGTTCCCCAAAGCCCTAAAAACCCATCTGGCTCGAACTGCTTTTCTATAAAGTCCAAATAGTATTGATGCACATAGGAGTAGTCCCAGAAAAAAGATAAATCGGTGCTTAGATTAAGCAGCTCTTTTAGGTTGTAGGTTGCGCCTAGGTTGGCATAATAAAACGGCATATTGGCTACCCGTGCATTTTTGTAATATTGGTTTTGCAACAACTCATCTTTGGAAGATTCCAATCGGAAGTCATTCCACGTTAGATTTCCGGTTAAAAGGAAGTCTTCAAACGGTTCGTAATTAATCTCAAATTCTACTCCAAGACCTCGAACATGATCTAGGTTTAAGTAGGTAGCCTGATATTGGTTTAGATCTTTTAATCGGATTAGATCCTTGGTGTCGCGGTAGTAGGTATTTATCTCAAAGCTATATTTCTCTCCCATTCGCGTATATCCAAGGTTAATGTTTTTACTTCGTTCTGGAACTAGATTGTAGTTGGCTACTATAAAGTTATTATCGCCAAATAGCTCTTGCTGCTCGGGCAGTCGATACGTATTTTCATAGGAAATGCGAAGGTAGTTTTTACGATCAAAATTATACTTAAAAGCTTGGGCAAAACTCACCCCTGTCTTTTCTGAATTTGCTTTTTCCGAAGCCGATACCAGTGGATTGTCGGAGGCTTCATATCTGCCCGACAAGTTGCTGTACAAATGCTTTACCTGTGTGTTGGACTCTAGTTTTCTATCAAAAAATTGACTGTTCAGCGCAAAGCTAGTAATCAATTTATCATAAGTAGTTCCGTTTGGATTTAGTTGATCTGTGTTTGACTTTAGGTTATAGTTGCTATACACCGTATTGTTTTCCAGTTGAAAGTTATTGCTCAGCAAATAGTTTAAATGGGTTCGAGATATAAATTGTTTTAAATCGCTACCCATGTAGCCGTTGTCTAGCACCATATTTCCCATTTCCGAGCTAGAGTTTGCTGGATTGGCATTGCCTTTCCAGTCGTATAAAACATTTTTGGCTAGGTCGAAAAGCTGAAAGTTGAGCTTGCTATATACCAGAAATTGATTGATGCTTAAACGGCTGTCAAATAGGTGTTTCTTGTATTTTAGCGAAGGGATAAAGTTTCCTTTTTCTTTACGTTCTACCTCTCCAAATGGTCGAGATCTGGAGTAAGAGTCGTTTTGAATATCCTGATTTATAGTATAAGAATTTACTTTAAACTCCAATAAATCCGCCCAAGCTAGATCACGACCTTGTGCAAAAAACTCCATGGAAGTCTGCTCAAAAGCGTTGTGGAATAACTTAGCGCGTATGTATTTTGTCTGTCCGTTTTCTGTGTTTAAATAAGGCAGGTTATCTACTTTATAATTATTATCGGAGTAGTTGTAAAAGCTATTGGTTCCTAGGTAAAGCTTGTCGGTGACTCTTACTGTGGCGTTAATGGTCCCGATGTGGGTGTTGTAGGATCCTGCTTCGTAAGACACGCTTCCCGAGGTTTCCTTAATGGTATTGGGCACAATGTTTATGGCACTACCAAGCGCATCTACGCCAATTTTTGTAGGCAAAACGCCTTTGTATACTTCTACGCGACCAATTGCGTTGGTTGGGATTTTTGTCAGTCCATAGTTAGAACCCAAATAATCTATTGGAATATCGTCGTATAAAAATTTCACTGCATTTCCAGCAAATCCTCCTACAATAATATCACTGGTAGATCCCAATCCACCTATATTTCTGATTTTTACTCCTGGCACTCTGTTTACAAGATCTTCTACCGAGTTGGCCCGATGCAGATTGCCTTCCATGGTAACGACATCGGCTTTTATTGCACTGTTTTTTAACTGGTCACTTATTTTGCGGGTTTGTAAATGTACTTCGTCTAGAGAGAGAGCCATGGCATTTACGGAGATGCTGATTTCTGCCTCATTTTTGTTGCGAAGGTCTACGTAAACTGGATCGTATGTCTGGTTCCCTTGGGTGGCAATAAGGGTAAAAGCACTATTTGGAAGGTTAGAAAACTCAAACCGTCCGTCTATATCAGAAATTGTAGTTTTGTCCAGTTCTAGAAGGTAAATCTCCACACCTTCTTCTAGCGTGCCTTCGGCATTAACAACCTCTCCTTTTAACTTTGCTACACTCTGTGTGTAGGCAAGGAAAGGAGTGATTAAAAAGCAAAATAATAGTATAAACCGCATCATAGTTGTTTTGTTCTTCTTAACCGGGCTTTTAAGTATTGCCTTTATTTAAGTCCGGTAATTCTTACTTCATTTACTAGTCTTGCATCTAGCAAAATGTAAGTCTGTCTTGTTAAACTCCTTGGTTGTACTCTGCTTGCGTAATAATAAGGAGCTGTTTTCGGTGTGTTGTTAGGCATTTGTAAGAGGTGGTATCCTTAGCCTATAAAAGGCATTGGCGCCAATTAGGAGCCAATGCCTTTTGTGTGTAATTGGAATACGCCAAAAAAACTACTATCGATCCAATAGGCCACAAGGCTCTTTCTCCATTCCGTTATCTAGAAGTTCTGGGCGATGTGTTTCTTTGTCTATCACTTTCTTCACTAACGTAAACGACCCTTCTGAGTCTAAGTGGAGAACGGCATCAAAAGTAAGCGTCCATTCGTTTCCTACTTTTCTTACATCGATATTGGTTATTTCTTTTGGAGCAAAAACATATCCATTGGTATGCATTGGGTTTGGTTGGGATATAGTGAAGCTGTCTGCATCGCCGTCCCAGAACCATATTTTCTCTCCGTCTCTACTAGAACCACTGTTTGTTCCGAATTTATCCTCGGTAACAACAAAAATAAAAGAGCCATCTTCTTTAAAAGTGTAACCAGCAATATACTCCATTACGCAGAAATCACTTTGGTATATAGGGTGGGCTTCTTCTTTTATATCCGAGAAGTCAACCCTTTCCAACTGCCACTCTCCAATTAAACTAGCCTCCTCTTCAATTACAGGAGAATTGTCATCACTAGAACAGGAGTAGCCTAGAAGCGCTACAATAACAGAGCAGAAAATTAATATGCCTTTTTTCATAATTATATATTTGTTTGTGTTTTATTGAATTGCAAATATAAGCGGGGTTTTAGACTATTTAGAGGCTTGAGGATTCAAAAAGTATCGCTAGGCGTACTAAAAATACCATTAGGAGTCTATATTGTATGAAAATAGATTGTGTGTTGCGATGGGTTAAAATGCTTAATTTTAATGTTCTAATTGACTTTTATTTTAAACTATAACTATGAAATTGTGGAATATGTAATGAATAATTAATCGATCTGTTCGTTGTATTGAATGTTGATAATACGTCCTACAAGATTAAGTCGGTTTTTTGTAGACGAAAGTATCGAGATAAGAATCAGCTTGTTAGGAAGAATTCTCCGTGGATATAGATTAGGCTATTTGTAGATATGTATATTTCTGAGTATATTTTAATGTTTTGTAAAAATATCACAATAAAACACAATTAAGACATTTAAGTCCTATTAATAAAAGAAGAGTTAGATTGGAATACTGACTTATCTCATGATTTCTTTTGTTTTTTAGCCCGATATTGCCTTCTGTTAGAGGTTAATTGGTAGGAAGTGGGATGCAATCATGGATTATGATTGGTTAATCGAAAATAAATAAACGTATAGCATCTTATCAATTTGTTTTATATAGTTAAGTTTTTAGAAAAGAGAGAAATGTTATGAAAAAAGAGCACAAAGAGTTTAAGAATCTTATCGGAGGAATTGCTAAAATATTCACTGTTTTGGTGGCTGCAATATTAGTTGTGTTTATAGGCATTATGGTTTATGTAGCAAATCCAGAAATTTTAGCTTTTAAATCATCCGAAAAGTATTATGGTCCTAAAGATGTAGAGGCAGAAATAGCCGCTGGTTTTTTACCACAAAACGTAAAGTATGGGTATGAGTTGTTGACTAACACACCGAAATATTTAGGACCACAAGTTAAAGATCCAGGAAAGAGAGTTGCCGGAAACAACTTGGCTTGTGTAAGCTGTCACCTAGATGCAGGAAACCGATTGGGAGGGGCATCTTGGGCGGGGGTGGTAGAGCGATTTCCTACTTTTAGACCACGTGAAGACGTAATAGGTTCTATAGAGGATAGAATTAATGGGTGTTTCGAAAGAAGTATGAATGGTAGAAGACTAGATGAAGATACCCGAGAGATGAAGGCGATGGTTGCTTACATGTTGTGGCTTTCGGAGGATATGACCGAAGAGCAGAGGAAAGAGTATAGGGGTTTTCCTAACCTAGATATCCCTGAGGTGGCGGTAGATTTAGAAATCGGAAAGCGAGTATACCAAAAAGAATGTGCTGTATGTCATCAAGATGATGGGCAAGGTCAAAGAAAATTAGATTTCTCTGAAGGCTATGTTAATCCACCACTTTGGGGTCCAGACTCCTACAATCATGGAGCAGGTATGCATAGGGTAATTACTTCTGCTGCTTTTATTAAGTCAAACATGCCTTCTGGAATAGCTACTAGTACAGAGCCTGTCCTGACCGATGAAGAGGCCTTCCATGTGGCTGGCTATATCAATAGTTTTGATAGACCAAAAAAGAGCAATACAGAAGCAGACTTTCCAAATAGAAAGCTAAAGCCGGTGTCTACGCCTTATGGCCCATGGGAAGATGATTTCCCTGCAGAGCAACATAAATATGGACCGTTCCTTCCTATTGTAGAATATTATAAAAAGGAGCATGATCTAAACAAGACCCAATAGTACATTCTATATAGAGTATTAAGAATTAGCAATTGTAGGCCAACACCTGTTTCTACAATAGAAATAGGTGTTGGTATACATATCTATATTGTCCTAACACAATCTAGTGTAATCTAGTGTAATCTCTATATATTTACAATTACAAAATGTAGATATAGAGTTATGCAAGTATTAAAATTTGGAGGCACTTCTGTGGGGTCAGCCAGTCGATTTAAATCGATTGCACAATTGCTTGATCCATCTGAACGGCAAATTATTGTTTTATCTGCAATGTCTGGAACAACCAATAGCTTGGTTGAAATCGCAAGTTACTTATATAGTGGGAAATCTAGTTTGGCTACCAATCTAATAAAAGGTTTGCGTGCAAGGTATTATAAAACTGTGGAGGATCTGTATGATAACCCTGAAGTAAAAAAGATGGGAAAAGAGATGGTTGATTCATCCTTCAACAATTTACTAACATTTACTAGAGATACCTTCAAAGTTCACGAAGAAAAGACTGTTTTAGCTCAAGGAGAATTACTTTCCACTTCTTTATTTCAACTCTATTTAACCGAGATTGGTGTGCAAGCAAAACTGTTACCTGCATTGCAATTTATGCGCATTGATAAAGACTTAGAGCCTGATTACTATTATATTAAGGAAAGTCTAAATCGTTTGTTGAATGAGGAAGAAGAGTGTAATTTATTTATCACTCAAGGGTTTATTTGTCGGAATGTCTATGGTGAGATTGATAATCTTAAAAGAGGTGGCAGCGATTATTCTGCGTCTCTAATAGCTGTTGCTGCAAAAGCTGATGAAGTCCAAATTTGGACCGATATTAATGGTTTACATAATAATGACCCAAGAATTGTAGAGGGAACAAAATCTATCAAACGTCTCTCTTTCGATGAGGCTGCCGAGCTTGCTTATTTTGGAGCGAAGGTCTTACATCCTTCCAGTGTTTTGCCTGCCAAGGATGCTAATATACCTGTTCGATTAAAAAGCACTCTTTCTCCAAATGCTGAAGGAACAGTTATTTCGGCTAAAGCTGAAGGTGCTGGAATTAAAGCAATTGCAGCAAAAGATGGGATTTGTGCCATCAAGATTAAATCAGGACGTATGTTATTGGCTTATGGCTTTATGCGAAAAGTGTTCGAAATTTTCGAGTTATATAAAACATCTATTGATATGATAACTACTTCAGAAGTAGCCGTTTCTGTAACTATCGACGACACTACCTATCTTGATGAAATTTGTCTCGACCTGCAGAAATATGGAAGTGTAGAAGTGGATAAGTCACAATCGATTATTTGTGTTGTAGGAGACTTTATCCAAAATGATAAAGGAGTAGCATTAAAGGTGTTTGAGGCACTAAGAGATGTGCCAATACGTATGATTTCTTATGGAGGGAGTGAACATAATGTTTCTTTGTTAGTAAATACAGCTGACAAAAAGAAAGCACTGATTAACTTAAATAAGCTATTCGATTGATGAAATTATTTGATGAAGATCTTTTGTCCAAATTGCAAAAGATTGCTACCCCGTATTATTATTATGACTTACGTATACTCGATGCAACTTTAACAGCTATAAGATTGGCTATTAAAGATTTGCCTTATTACATTCATTATGCGATGAAAGCTAACTCGAATTCGCCTGTTTTACAAAAGGTCAAAGAGTCTGGGTTTGGAGTAGATACAGTGAGTGGCAAGGAAATAGAATGGGCAATAAAACATGGGTTTAAGGGAAATCAAATCGCTTTCGCAGGAGTAGGAAAAACAGATGACGAAATTTTGATAGGGTTACAACACGATGTTTTTACTTTTAATGTAGAATCTTTGGCGGAGCTTAATGTGATTAATGAGTTAGCGAAGTCAGAAAATAAAAAAGCTAAAATCGCCATCCGTTTAAATCCCAATGTAGATGCCAATACACATCATTATATTACCACTGGTTTAGATGAAAATAAATTCGGAATCAACTTATGGGAGCTAAGTACACTTTTTCAATTACTACCAAAGTTAAAAAACCTTGAGTTAAAGGGCTTGCACTTTCATGTAGGCTCTCAAATAAGGGATTTGTCTGTATTTAAAATCCTTTGTAATCGAGTAAATGAATTACAAGGAGAATTTCGCGAAAGAAACCTTGTTCTAGAGCATATTAACGTCGGTGGGGGATTAGGAATAAATTACGAGAATCCAGATCATGAAATTATTCCTGACTTCAAAACTTACTTTAATGTTTATGAGAAATTTCTCGAACTCTTACCTCAACAAAAACTACATTTTGAATTGGGTCGTTCTATAATCGGCCAGTCTGCAGCATTGATTTCCAGAGTATTATATGTTAAAGAGGGCATAAAAACCAACTTTGTAATTTTAGATGCAGGAATGACAGAACTTATTCGTCCTGCGCTATATCAGTCATCACATTACATACAAAATTTGAGTAAAAATGGTATGCCTCTTTCAGAGAAGTATGATGTGGTAGGGCCGATTTGTGAGTCTTCAGATTGCTTTGGAAAAGGCGTACTTTTACCTGTGAGCAAACGTGGAGATATTTTTGCAATTCGCTCTGTAGGAGCCTATGGCCAGGTAATGAGTTCGCAATATAACTTAAGAGAAATTGCGAAAACCATCTACCATGCTGAGTTATAAACTTCAATCTTTGTATTCGATTGCTCCAGAGCTAGAATTAATAGAAGTACAATGGCTATATAGCGGAATCGATCTTGTATAGACAGACACTTCGAGTATTTTTTAAATTATAACATTCACTGTCGTTCGAAAATGTGGATAAGAAAGAAAATTATCTATCTTTGTAAAATCATATTTTTATAATTTTTCACACCTAAAAATAAGTATAGCATGCAACTGTACAACAAATTAAGTGCGGAAGAAAGAGCTTCTTTATTGAAAGAGGCTGGTGAGGAACGCCTAACCCTTTCTTTCTACCAATACTTCCATATTGGCAATCCATCATTATTTAGAAACCATCTTTTTGTAGCTTGGAACGAAATGAGCGTCCTGGGGCGTATTTATGTAGCGCACGAAGGAATAAACGCACAGCTTTCTCTTCCAGCCAAGCGTTTCGAAGAGTTCAAAGCTTTTTTGGATAACATTCCTGCATTAGAGAATGTTAGATTAAACATCGCCATAGAGCACTATTTGAAATCTTTCTTGAAATTAAAAATAAAGGTTCGCGATAAGATTGTTTCCGATGGTCTTAACGACGATACATTTGATGTGACCGATATTGGTGTACACGTAGATGCAGAGAAGTTCAACGAACTTATCTCCGATCCGAACACCGTATTGGTAGATATGCGAAATCACTACGAAAGTGAAATCGGACATTTTAAAGGAGCGGTAACGCCAGATGTAGACACTTTTCGTGATTCCTTGCAAATTATAGAAGAACAGCTAAAAGAGCATAAAGAAGACAAAAACTTGGTAATGTATTGTACGGGTGGCATTCGTTGTGAAAAAGCCAGTGCCTATTACAAACACCGCGGGTTTAAAAACGTTTATCAATTAGAAGGCGGCGTTATAGAGTATGCTCGACAAGTAGACCAAAAAGGCTTGGAGAATAAGTTTATAGGAAAAAACTTTGTTTTTGACCATCGCCGTGCCGAACGCATTAGCGAAGATGTGATTGCAAAATGCCACCAGTGTGGAGAGGCTTGCGACACACACGTAAACTGTGCAAACGAAGCTTGTCACTTGCTATTTATTCAATGTGAGTCATGTGCGAAAGCTATGGACGACTGTTGTTCTGAAGCTTGTATAGAAATTACAAAGCTTCCATATGAAGAACAAAAGCGACTACGAAGTGGAATTCCTAACAGTAATAAAATCTTTAAAAAAGGACGATCGGAAGTATTGAAATATAAGCAATAGATATTGGGTTTAACATCGGCTACTAAAAGCAAAAAAGTACTTGAGTACTCGCTCATAAGATTCTGTGAAAACTAAGAGCCCATCTGCTTATTAATTTTTATTATCTGTATCTTTACTTCTTATTAAAGAAGTTTAACATACGACTTACTCCCTTGCATACGAGGGAGTAATCATTATATACAATAAATTATGGGCTGTACAAGTTGTGCCACAGGCACCAATGGCCAACCAAAAGGATGCAGGAACAATGGTACCTGCGGCACGGATAGTTGTAACAAACTAACCGTTTTCAACTGGTTGTCTAATATGTCCTTACCTGCAGATATAGCACCGTTTAACGCGGTGGAAGTTCGATTTAAAAACGGACGAAAACACTTCTACAAAACCAGCGATAAGTTTACCGTATCGATGGGCGACGTAGTAGTTACAGAAGCTGAAAAAGGATTTGATGTTGGAATAGTATCGCTAACTGGGGAACTGGTAAGGGTACAAATGCAAAAGAAAAAAGAGAGTTTAGACACAGATAAGCTCCCAGAAATATATAGAAAAGCCACACAAAAAGATGTGGATACCTGGCAGGAGTTAAGCAAAAAAGAACCAGAAATGCAAAAGCGATCTAGAGAAATCGCAATTCATTTAGGTTTGGAGATGAAAATATCCGATGTAGAATACCAAGGCGATGGCTCTAAAGTTACGTTTTATTATACGGCAGACGGGCGAGTGGACTTCCGAGAGCTTATTAAAGACCTAGCTAGAGCATTCCATACCCGAATAGAAATGAAACAAATCGGTTTCAGACAAGAAGCTGCGCGCCTAGGGGGCATTGGTTCTTGTGGCCGTGAGCTGTGTTGTTCTACTTGGCTTACCGATTTCCGTTCGGTTTCTACCTCAGCAGCGCGTTACCAACAACTTGCACTAAACCCGCAAAAGCTTGCAGGACAGTGCGGTAAGCTGAAATGCTGTCTGAACTATGAGTTAGACACCTATTTGGAGGCAATGGATTTTTTTCCAAAATTAGATACCAAAATAAAAACAGTTAATGGTTTGGCAATGTGTCAGAAAATTGATGTTTTTCGCAATTTAATGTGGTATTCCTACGTTGAAAATGGAGTGAAATGGTATGAGATTTCAACGGAGAAGGTCAAGCTAATGATGGAGAAAAACGAAAAAGGAGAGTTGATAAAAGACTTAGGAGATTTTGCCGTACCCGAAGAGGCGGTAGATAAGCAGAAGTTTAGTGAGGCTACAACCTTAGATAGCTTGACTCGTTTTGATACGCCGAAAAAACCGACTAAGAGAAGACGTACGCGTCCAAAAAATAAACGCGGTAGAAAACGAGCAGGAGAAAAGCCAAATCCAAAGCAATCTACGGCAAAAAAGGACTCGAATACAAAAAATAAAAGAGGAAGCAAAGGCAAGGGAAATAATCCAAACTCCAATAAAAATGCATAGAGTACTATTGTTTTGCTGTATTCTTTTTATAGCCTTTTCATGCACCAATAATAAGATTGTGCAAGGCGATATTCAAACCGTTGGCGAGGCATGGGAGAAGGACGAGATAATCTATTTCGATATTTCTGAGGTAGACACTCTCCAAGCGTACAATGTGTTTTTGAATCTGCGTAACAATCACCATTATCCATACAACAATATTTATCTTATTGTAGGATTGGAGTATCCAAACGGCAAACAAGAGATAGATACCTTGCAATACCGAATGGCATATCCAAATGGTGAATGGATGGGAGAGGGAATTGGAAGCTTAAAGGAAAACCTTCTTTGGTATAAAGAGGATTTCCGTTTCACGGAAGAAGGAAGCTATAAATTATCCATTCAACAAGCGGTAAGAAAAAATGGAGAAGTAGAAGGTGACCCAGCATTAGGGGGCATTACCGATGTTGGATTTCGCATAGAACACACACAAAACAAGTAGGACTAACTGTTTGACAATGAAGACGAATAAAAAACAAAAAGATAAAAAGGCGACGAACTTCGGAAAATACATCCGTTGGTTTTGGTTGCTTTTTGCTGCTGGAATTTTCGCTATTCTTGGAATTTTCTTATTGGCATCCTGGGGCGTATTTGGAAAACTTCCAGATGAAACAGCGCTAGAAAATCCTGAGAAAAACTTAGCGACAGCGATTATTTCTTCCGATGGAGTTACAATCGGGAAATTCTATAAAGAAAACCGAACCCCAGTAGCC
>DATGMW010000189.1:0-3730 GCA_035307105.1 Flavobacteriaceae bacterium | reverse complement strand
CGAGCCTGCGAGCGTCTATCCTTCCTAACTTTAGCGAGGAGCCGAGCCACTAAGCTTCCTCTCGCAATCTCCTTTTCTATATAATTCTTTACTCCTTAACCAAAATACTCTTAAAGCCATAAAAATCAATATCTTTGGGTTTTAAAATAAAAACATCATGAAAGTTACTTTAGAGCGCATTGGCGAAGATTATTATATGGAAGCAAAGGGGAAAGCAGGTATTGCTATTCCCATGGATCACTCTGGAGCAGATCCAGTTCGTGGAATTAGTCCAATGGAATCTTTACTGGCTGGTGTTGCTGGATGTAGCGCTATAGATATTATCTCTATTCTTAAAAAACAACGTATAAATATCGATTCTTATCGGGCAGAAGTCGATGGCGAGCGAGTAGAATTGGACGGTGCAAAGCCTTTTAAGTCGATGCAAGTTCGCGTTTATCTTGAGGGGGATATTCCTGCCGATAAAGCCAAACGTGCTGCTGCTTTGAGCTTTGAGAAATATTGTTCGGTTTCCATAACAATGGCAAACTGTGTAGATGTTTCTTGGGAGATTTATCTAAACGACACTCTACTGTAGTCTTGCTAGAAGTGCATAGGTTGTATAAGGTTTTTGTAGGGTTATTTCTTTTGATAAATACTTCGGTTTTGGCACAAAAGAGCTTGCCGAAGTATGCGTTGGACGCCAGTGTGTTCTATGGGAACACCTTAGAGCATAATGCAGAGATATCACATTTGCTAACCGAACATCCTACAGGCTTCTTGGTTTCTTGGAGTAAAACCCTGAACCCAGAAGAGTATTCGAGTTATAAAAATAACTTCCCTGAATTGGGATTTAGCTTTTCTTACCATCAGTCACATGTAGAAGCTTTAGGTAGTAACTCTACACTATACGGTCATATTCATTGGTATTTTGCGTCTCGGTTATTGCAATTTAAATTGGTGCAAGGAGTTACTTACTCCGACAGTCCCTATCATCCAGATAAGAACTATAGGAACAATGCCTATGGAAGTAAATTTCTAGCTGGAACCCGTTTTGAGTTTAATTTCGTGAAAGAAAATCTTTGGGAGGGTTTGGGAATACAAACAGGCCTTGGGGTAATTCATTATTCCAATGGCGGAATCAAAAAGCCTAATACCAGTGCAAATACTGTTTATGCTCATATAGGATTACGATATAATTGGGAGGAAGTGCAAGTTCCCGAACAAATAGAACGAAAGTGGACTAGTGCCGAGGAGTTCGCCGCTATCCGATATGAAGCCATTTTGCGTGGTGGCATAAATCAATCTGGAGTAGGAACACCTTCTAGAGGCTTCTTTGTGCTTGGTGGTGCTCTTGGCAAACGATGGAGTTACAGAAGTGGTTGGCATGCCGGAGCAGAACTTTTTTATAGCCCATTCCTAAAAGACCATATCGAATTCCGTTCTATCGCCTATCCAGAAAGTGGTTATAGTGGCACGGAAGATTTTAAACGTATAGGGATATATGCAGGTTATGATTTTTATTTCTCCGATGCGCTTTCATTTTTCGTCAACTTAGGGTTTTATCCTTATTGGCCAGTTTCTTACGAAAGTCGAATTTATAATAGAGCAGGAATAAAATATCAATTTGAAGAAAGCCCTTGGTTTGTAATGTTTAATGTAAGAGCACATAGTTCTAAGGCAGAGTCCATGGAGTTTGGTCTTGGATATAGGTTTTAATAGGTGAAGTTTATGAATAGCGTAAAATATAGCATACTATTCTTTTTGATGTTTCTGCTTTTCGGATGCGATAGCAAGAACGCATGGGATTGTGTGCAAACACCAGGAACGGGAGTTGTGTTTCAAGAGTCTGTAGAGCAATTTCATTCCATCACCATACAAGGTCACATGGATGTAGTGTTAGTCCAAGATACGCTTACGCAGATTAAAGTGGAAACTAGAGAGAATCTAGCGGATAATATTCACTTCTCTATTACGGATGGATTGTTGTTTATAGAAGAGGATTCTTCTTGTAACATTCTTAAAGACAGGTCTTATACCACAATTTATATACACGCACCAGAACTGCGTAGCATCCGAAATGCTTCTACTGGAACTATTCGCAATGAAGGTATTTGGGTGCAAGATAAAATGGCACTTATTTCTGAGAACCATTTTGACTCCGCCTATTATAATAATGGAGTGTTTGATATGCATTTAGAGGTAGGAGACTTAAGCGTACTGGCAAACGGAAACTCTTTATTCCAATTGGAGGGAACTGCAGAGAAAGCAGACATTTCTTTCTATTCTGGCAGCGCACGTTTAGAAGCTAAAACGATGCAAATACAAGAATTAGAGGTTTATCATCGCGGATACAACCACATGTTGGTATTTCCAGTGCAAGCCATTCGCGGGGAAATATTAAACACGGGAGATGTTCGAGCTTATAACCTACCGCCAATTGTTGAGGTGGACGAGAAGTATAGAGGTTCGCTTATTTTTGTTGAGTAAGCTCGATGAATAATTTTTCCAGGGTCGGACTTTTCTGATGTAGTTGTAAAGTTCTGAGGCCTTGTTCCTTTGCAAAATCATATACCACCGCTCGCATGTCTTCCTCGGTATCAAAATGTAACTGATGCAGATTACCACTAAGGCTGTCCACTTTTATAAGATGAGGCAGTTGTTTAAACGCAACTTCTTCCAATCTATAATCAAACTCTACTTCTATGATCTGACTTTGAATTAAAGCATCGATTTTCTTATCTAAAACAATAGCACCTTGATGAAGGATAATAACACGATCGCACATCGCCTCCACTTCCTGCATAATATGCGTAGAGAGCAAAACGGTTTTCTCCTTCCCTACTTCTTTTATCAATTCGCGAATGTCTATAAGTTGGTTAGGATCCAATCCTGTAGTGGGTTCGTCTAGAATCAATACTTCTGGGTCGTGTAGTAAAGCAGAAGCCAAACCTACGCGTTGTCGGTATCCTTTAGAAAGTTCTCCGATTTTTTTATTAGCATGCGAAAGAAGTCCTGTTCTTTCAATAAGTCCTTCTATTTTATTCTTATCTACTTTGTAAATACTTGCGTTATAAAGCAAATATTCTCTTACATACATGTCTAGGTACAGTGGGTTGTGCTCTGGTAGGTAACCTATGCTTTGTCGGACTTTCAGCGTTTCATTGTCAATATCATATCCGCTAACCGAGGCGTTTCCAGAGGTAGGGGTTATGTAGGTAGTAAGGATTTTCATCAAGGTAGATTTTCCAGCGCCATTTGGTCCTAGAAGTCCAACGATTTCTCCTTTCTTCAACGAAAAGTTTATGGATTTTAAAGCTTCTTGCTCCCCGTATTTTTTAACAATGTTCTCGACTTGTATAGACATAATAACCCTTAATTATTTTCAGCAAGGTAAAGGTATTGTTTCGGACAACCTTTTGCAAATGGAATTAGTGAATGATCAGTTATCGATGGTCAGGGGTCGGAGGTCAGTGGGCGTGAAGATCTGTAGTCGAGGATGAGTGGGTGAGTGGGAGACTTGGCGAGTGGGTGAAGAAGTTTGCGTTAATCTACGTGATCTGCGGGAGAAGGTTCGGGGTGCGAGTTGCGGGGTACGAGGTTCGGGGCTTAATAGAAAAATTCTGTATTAATCTGTGTGAATCTATGCAATCTGTGGTCGAGGACGATTGGGCAAAAAAATCTGCGTTAATCTACGAAATCTGCGGGAGAAGGTTCGGGGTGCGAGTTGCGAGGTACGAGGTTCGGGGCT
>DATGMW010000188.1:0-4518 GCA_035307105.1 Flavobacteriaceae bacterium | reverse complement strand
TATGTTCTTGAAAATATCCTAGATATAAACCATAAAAACATCAGAGACTTATACCCTCAGAATTTTAAGAAAATACAAGAGGAAAAGTAACTTCAAGAAATAGTTTCCTATTATGTTAGATGTAGTTGGTGGGAGGGATACTTCGATTCGAGCTGAACCAAGGTATTATTATAACTTATCTAAACGTGATTCGAAAGGAAAGAGTACGTCTAACAATGCAGGTAGCTATCTAGGTTTGGAATTGTCCTATTTACCAGATTTACTAACATCTACTAATAGAAAAGGAGTGGATGTATCAAAGGCACTAAACCTTATTCCAAAATATGGATTGAGGAGAAACATCTCCTCTGTGGTTAGTTTCGAATTTGCTTTTGGTGTAGGCTATGCTTGGGGAGAGCATAATGTAAATGGAACAGCTGTAGCGCTTGATTTACGCTTTGATTTTAATTTATAATAGAAAGAGTTCAATCTACATCTTAATAAAATCAAGAGTTAAGAAATATAAAAAATCCCCAACCGAAAGTCGATTGGGGATTTTTTTCATTCTATTCTATAATATTACATTCCTAGTACGTAAGCAAACACAAGTGGTGCAACAATAGTAGCATCACTTTCTATAATGAACTTAGGTGTATCCCAATCCAGTTTTCCCCAAGTGATTTTCTCGTTTGGCACTGCTCCAGAATAACTTCCGTAACTAGTAGTAGAATCGCTTATCTGACAGAAATAACTCCAGAATGGTGTATCTGTTTGTTCCATATCTTGATATAGCATAGGAACCACACAAATCGGGAAATCTCCTGCGATACCTCCACCGATTTGGAAGAATCCAACACCATTTTGACTGTTTTCTGGATACCATTTAGATAGGAAAACCATATACTCCACTCCAGACTTCATGGTACTTGCCTTCAACTCTCCTTTTAGTACATAGCTAGTAAAGATATTCCCTAAAGTGCTATCCTCCCATCCTGGAACTACGATAGGTAAATTCTTCTCAGCCGCAGCATACATCCACGAATCCTTAATGTCAATTTCGTAATACTGCTCTAAAACACCACTTAATAATAGTTTATATAAAAACTCATGTGGAAAATATCTCTCGCCTTTATCCTCCGCGTCTTTCCAAATCTCGTAGACATGCTTTTGTAATCTTCGGAAAGCTTCTTCTTCAGGAATACAAGTATCCGTAACGCGGTTCAATCCTTTATCCATCAGTTCTCTTTCATCTTTTGCTGTAAGATCACGATAGTTTGGAATACGCACATAATGTTTATGCGCCACTAGGTTCATCAAATCTTCCTCAAGGTTGGCTCCCGTACAAGAAATGATATGTACTTTATCCTGACGGATCATCTCTGCAAATATCTTCCCGATTTCTGCGGTACTCATTGCTCCAGCCATGGTCACCATCATTTTGGCGCCTTTTGCTAATTGCTCATTATATCCTTTTGCAGCATCTACAAGTGAAGCAGCGTTGAAGTGTAAATAGTATTTCTCTACAAATTGAGAGATTGGTCCTTTCTTAGTAGTCATCGTCATTGTCGTTTAATTTTGGTAATGGTATGGTATTTTTAAAATCTTCGTCGTCGTATTCGTCGTCGAAGTCATTGGTTTGTGGTTCAAACTTATAACTCAGCATTTTGTAATAAAGTTTTGCTGCTGCAAAGTTCGATGCTGGATGGTTATCATTAGGGCATAGCTCTACGATATCAAATCCAACCACGTTTTTTTCGTCATAAACTCTTCGTAGAAACTCCAAGGTTTCGTACCAAAGCAATCCTCCTGGTTCTGGTGTTCCAGTCGATGGCATAATGGAAGGATCGAATGCATCTAAATCAAAAGTGATAAATACATTTTCGCCCAAGGCCTCTATTACATTGTCCATCCAGAACTCATTGTCTACCATTTCGTGAGCAAAGAATGTTTTCTCTGGATCCATCACGGTAGTTTCGGATTTATCCATACTTCGGATTCCCACTTGCACCAAGTTTGTAGTTTGGCTAGCTTCGTAAACTGCACATGCATGATTACAAGCAGAACCTTCATATTCCTTGCGTAAATCGGCATGTGCATCGATGTGCAACACGCTTAGATTATCAAACGCTTCATTAAAAGCGCGGATAGATCCGATAGAAATACTGTGTTCTCCTCCAAACAAGGTCACAAACTTGTTGCGTAGTAAATATTTTTTAGTGACTTTATACACCGCTTCCACCATAGCTTCTGGCGACTCGTTTTCGGTCACTGGATCGACCAAATACACGCCTTGTTTGTACACTTCGCTATCCGTTTCAATATCGTATAGCTCCATGTTTTCAGATGCTTCCAAAAAAGCTTCTGGCCCTTTGTCAGCACCTTTCTGCCAAGTACTTGTGCCATCGTAAGGTACTGGAATTAATACTATTTTTGCAGTTTCTGCTACTGCATATTCTTGTGGAATTCCTGCATAGGTTTTAGTTTTCATAACCTAAGATATTTAATAATTGTTCACTGGTTTGTTGTGGTGCAAACAGCTCGGTAGTAATATTGCCGTCGGCATCCCTGTCGATTAATATATGTTTTGGGGATGGAATCAAGCAGTGCTGCAAGCCTCCAAAACCACCAATACTTTCTTGGTATGCGCCCGTGTTGAAGAACCCGATATACAATGGTTTCGACTCCTTATACTTAGGCATATAGATCGCGTTTAGGTTTTGTTCGCTATTGTAATAATCATCGCTATCACAAGTCAATCCGCCAAGCAACACACGCTCGTACTCATCTTGCCAACGGTTTAGTGCTAGTAAGATAAAACGCTTGTTTATGGCCCAGCTATCTGGCAAGGTGGTAATAAACGAAGAGTTGATCATGTTCCACTTCTCTCTATCGTTTTGTTGTTTCTGATAAAGAATCTTATAAATCGCACCACCTGTCTCACCAACGGTAAAACTTCCGAATTCGGTAAAGATATTTGGCACTGGCACCTCTGCTTCATCACATGCCTTTTTAATCTGATTGATGATTTCATCTACCATATACGCATAATCAAAGTCGAAAGCTAAAGAGTTCTTAATTGGGAAACCTCCGCCGATGTTCAAGCTATCTAGCGTTGGACAAATCTTTCTAAGCTTTATGTATACCTGCAAACACTTTAAAAGCTCGTTCCAGTAATAAGCCGTGTCGCGTATTCCAGTGTTGATAAAGAAGTGAAGCATTTTTAGCGACACATTCTCTAGATCTTCAATTCGATTCTTGTAAAAAGGCACGATATTTTTATATCCAATTCCCAAGCGTGAAGTATAGAACTCAAACTTTGGTTCTTCTTCCGATGCGATACGAATACCAATCTCGAAAGGCTTTTCTACCGCTTCGGTCAATAAGTCTATCTCTTCGTAATTATCGATTATTGGAATACAGTTAGTATGTCCGTTGTTTATCAGTCGAGCGATATTCGATATATACTGATCGCGTTTAAATCCGTTACATAGAATATAAGTGTCGTCCGATATTTTTCCTCTCTTCTTGAGATTGTCTACAATATCCATATCGAAAGCCGAAGAAGTTTCTACGTGAATATCGTTTTTCAGTGCTTCATCTAACACATGTTTAAAGTGAGAGCTTTTTGTACAATAGCAATAATTGTATGTCCCATTATAGTCATGCTTCTCAATAGCTTCTGCAAACCATTTTTTTGCGAGTTGTATGTTCTGCGATATTTTTGGCAGATAGGTAAACTTAAGCGGTGCGCCATATTGCTCCACTAAAGCCATTAAATCTATCTCGTGAAATTGTAATTCGTTTTTTTTGTTTATGGTAAATTCCTCTTGCGGAAAATAATAGGTTTGTTCTATTAAATCGAAGTATTTGGTTTTCATTCTTTTCTTTTGTGTGTTTTAATGGATAAAAGATAATTATAATCTTACTTCTTTGAAGCCTTATAAGAAGCAATAGTGATAAATTAACTTTTCGTTATCAGACGCGGAAAGACAGGAGCCAAGATTTATGTCTTGCCCATGCGATTATATTCACTGATAGGATTTGCGGGGTATCGAAAGCTAGCTTTAAATTTCGGTTATCTATCCGATAGACTGCTTTTGAATTTAACTTTCTCATCCTCAAAAGCCCGAACCTAAAAACACTTTTCACTTGTTCAGCTAATAAAGCGCAAAGATGCATAAAAATTTTAATAAACAATTTGATTTAATAAGTTAATTTTTGAATTGTATTAAAACAGTAAACATCTAGCATTCATAATGGGTAGAGAGTATTTAAGCAATAACTTATAACTACAATAACTCTTCTGCCACTTTGTAGGCATATATTACTCACTTTTTAAAGACACTTCCTTTTCTATCCTCCATAACTTTACTAATTCCAATAAAAACCAACTTGCTTTATATAATACTCCCCGAAATTCGATCCAGAGGTTAAGTTTAAAATAAACATGTAAATTTAACCCTATGAAAAGAACAAGAAGAAAATTCACCGCAAAATTTAAAACTCAAGTAGTTCTTGAAGCTATCAAAGAACGTCAAA
>DATGMW010000187.1:0-10225 GCA_035307105.1 Flavobacteriaceae bacterium | reverse complement strand
TAGTCGTTGTTTTTGGTGGTAAAAGACAACATCCCACCAAAATCCTTCATCTGCTTTTTGGCAATTTCGTGGTTTGGATGATTTATAAATCCTGGCCAATATACTTTTTCAATTTTAGGGTGTTTCACTAGATATTCAGCCACAGCTTTTGCATTTTCCCCATGGCGTTGCATACGTACATGCAAGGTTTTAAGACCGCGTAGCATCAAAAAACAGTCCTGTGGCCCAGGTATTGCACCACTAGCATTTTGAATGAAATATAATTTATCGGCTAAGCCTTTATCCCTTACAATCAATCCACCCAGCACCACATCGCTATGCCCTCCTAAGTATTTAGTAGCGCTGTGCATCACAATATCTGCTCCCAGCTCCAACGGGCGTTGTAAATAAGGCGTTGCAAACGTATTGTCTACCGCTAGAAGTAAACTATGTTTTTTTGATACTTTTGCAACTGCCTCGATGTCAATAATACGCATCATAGGATTAGTAGGTGTTTCTATCCAAAGAAGCTTGGTGTTTTCATTTATATAAGATTCTATTTCTCCAATATTTTCCATTCCTACGAAATGGAATTTGACATCAAAATCTTCATATATATTAGTGAACAGTCGGTAGGTTCCTCCGTAAAGATCATTGGTAGCGATAACCTCATCTCCGGATTTAAGCAATTTAAGCACTGCATCTATTGCTGCCATTCCACTGCCAAAAGCCACTCCATATTCGCCGTTTTCCAAGCTAGCAAAAGCACGTTCCAATGCTGTTCGAGTTGGATTGTGTGTTCGTGAATATCCAAAGCCTTTATGTTCCCCAGGTGTAGTTTGTGCATAGGTGGTGGTCTGATATATGGGTTGCATCACCGAACCATAAGCTTTATCAGGTTTTTGTCCGCCGTGTATTGCTTTTGTATTAAATTTCATCTTTCTCTATTTTTATTTTATTTTACTAAGGACCTTCCAAAGAACTTCCTATAGTTTTAGTATAAACTTCACAATCAAGACTAGTATTACTTCTTATATTTGTTTTCGTTGTTTCATTTTACTTTATCAAATCAACTAACTGCAATTTAGATTAAAACCTATGCAATACAAAACCCTTATTCCGCTTCTTTTATTTCTTTTTGTTTTGAATTCTTGTAATAAAAAGGAAGGAAACATAAGCTTCGAGACCATACATAAATCCGAAAAGGACTTTGATTGTGTTACAGCGGATTGTCCAGAAATTAGCATTCAGCAATTAGTTGCTTTGGGCTCTTCCAAGGAAATGAAATCCGTAGCAGAGGCTATAAATAGAAATATAAGCGAGCATATTATCTACTCGATATCTAGCTACGATGACGAAGAATCTCCAGAAAGTATTGAGGACGCATCCAAACGATTTATTAGTAGATATAAAGAGGACAAACTTGAGTTTCCTGATATGGTAGCGCATTATACCGCCAGTGTAGAATCGGAAAAAATCCACGATACCGATAAATTGTTAAGCATACGCATGTTCACTCATTTATATACCGGTGGCGCGCACGGCTATAGCAGTGTTTCTTATCTGAATTTCGATCCAAAAACAGGAGATGGAATAGCTATAGAACAAATGATAATAGATATAGAGGATTTTATAAACTTTGTAGAAATAAAATTTCGTGAAGCACACGATATCCCAAAAACCGGCGATATTAATGCCACTAGATTTATGTTTGAGGGCAATACATTTATCCTACCATCGAGTATGGGCTTCGATGAGAAACACATGTTATTTACCTACAATCCTTACGACATCGCTCCTTATTCCGAAGGACTTATTGAATTGAAAATCCCTATTAATGAAATACAGCCTTTTATAAATATAAACCTCAACTAGCTAGTAAAACAACAAGCTGGTTAAGTATAAACTTTCAAACAAATAATTATGCAAACCATATTTCACCTATCTACTTGCGATACTTGCAGACGAATATTAAAAAACATTGAAATTCCTAGTGGATTTAAACAACAGGATATTAAAAAAGAACCTGTAACGGAAGCGCAATTAGAGGCTATATATAAGTTCACAAACTCGTATGAAGATTTGTTTAACAAGCGCGCACAACTTTACAGAAAGCGTGAACTGAATAAACAAGAATTATCTGAGAAGGATTATAAAGACCTGTTGCTAGAACACTACACTTTTTTAAAGCGACCAGTAATTGTAGATAAGGACACTATTTTTGTTGGAAATAGCAAGAAGAATGTAGCAGAGCTAGAAGCACATTTTTCCTAAATAAAGACTGTTTTTTGCTGATAGCTGCTGATTAAGCCTGATGCCCACGCTTTTCCATACGTGACAAGTAGAGTCCAAGTCCAGCACCACCAAGCGCTAAACAAGCACCTACTATAAGTGGCGAAGCATAACTCAGACCATAGGCAATTGGCAATCCCCCTAAAAATGCGCCTAAGGTATTTCCGATATTAAAACACGCTTGCCCTGCCGATGCTGCAAGCGTTTCTGCATTTTCGGCACTATCGATCAGAATGGTTTGCAAGGGTGAACCTACGGTAAAAGCGATAAGTCCTGTTATAAAAGTCATAACGTAAACCATAACAATAGATTCTTGGGTTACGTACACCAAAACCAAGCAAATAGCCATCCCAAAGAAAGAGGCGATTATTGAACGTGTTGGGGTTATAGCATCGGCTATACGACCGCCTAATAAATTCCCTAAAAACATCCCTAAGCCTACCAAAACCATAATAATTGGTAATCGCGCTGGATTTAACTGCACTTCATTTAGCATAAAAGGAGCGATATAGCTTAACCAAGCAAACAATCCCCCTGTACCTATAGATATAAGTAAAATCAACAGCCAGGCACGAGGGGTTTTAAAATATTGCAATTGTTTTTTGAGGGAGTTATCCTCCGCTACTGGAATAAATGGCACCCATCTATATAAGGCAAGTAAAGTTACCAAGCTTAAAGCGGCGATGATCAAATAGGGTATTTGCCAAGAGTAAAACTGCCCTAAGTAGGTAGTAAGTGGAACGCCTATTAAATTTGCCAAGGTAAGTCCAGTAAACATAATCGCAATAGCTTGTGTTTCTCTTCCAGGTACTGCCATGGAGGTAGCAACGACAGATCCAACACCAAAGAAAGCACCATGTGGCAAGCCAGAAAAGAATCGGAGAACCAGCGCCACTTCAAAGCTAGTGGAGAAAGTAAAGAGGATATGAAAACCAAAAAACATCAGCATAAGCGCCATCAAAATACGCTTTGGCGGAAATTTATTGGACAACATCGCCAATAGTGGTGCGCCTATTACCACCCCTAGTGCATAAATAGCAATGAGATAGCCTGCCTGATATTCTTCTACCTCGAAATAAGTAGCGAATTCAGGCAATAAACCCATCATGGCGAATTCGGTCATTCCAATAGCCAATCCGCCAAAGGCCAATGCCACTAAACTTTTATTCATAAATACCTATGTGCTGTTACTAACGATTATTGTGTTTCCTTTCCGCGTAAATATTGATTTGGCCATTGGATTTCAGCACCCAACTCCCTTGCTGCATTTAATGGAAAGTACGGATCACGCAGCATTTTTCTTGCAACAAAAATCAGATCTGCTTTTCCTTCTTGCAAGATAGCTTCTGCCTGTTTTGCATCGGTAATCATTCCTACCGTTCCCGTATGTATTCCTACTTCTTTTTTGATCTGCTCTGCAAAAGGCACTTGGTAGTTTGGCCCAGTTACAATCTTCTGATGACGCACCGCACCACCAGAGGAAACGTCTATAACCTCCACACCACGTTCTTTGAGCAACTTAGACAACGTTACAGATTGCTCTATATCCCATCCGCCTTCTGCCCAATCGCAAGCAGAAATTCGAACCCATAGACTTTGGTTGGTCAACTGCTTTCGAACCTCCTCTACTACTTCTAATAAAAAACGCACTCTATTCTCAAAACTACCACCGTATTCATCCGTTCGCTTGTTCACAAGTGGCGACATATACTGATGTAATAGATAGCCATGTGCGGCGTGTATCTCGATAATTTGATAGCCTGCTTTAACCGAACGCTTGGTCGCTTGCACAAAATCCTCTTGCACTCGTTTTATCTCTTCCAAAGTCATAGCAACTGGCGATTCTTCTCCTTCGCTAAACGGAATTGCCGATGGCGCAATAGTCTTCCAACCATTTGGCTGATCGGATCGAATTTGTCCTCTACCTAACCATGGCTTTTCGGTACTAGCTTTTCTTCCAGCATGTGCTAATTGGATTCCAGGAACGCTTCCATGTTCTTTAATGAACTTGGTGATTTGCTTGTATTTCTCTATCTGCCCATCTTCCCAAATACCAGTATCTCCATAACTAATTCGTCCTTCTGGACTAACGGAAGTAGCCTCTTGAATAATCGCACCTGCACCACCTAAAGCATACTGCCCTAAATGCACCAAATGCCAATCCGTTGCATAGCCATCCTCTGCGGAATACTGACACATCGGAGCAACTACCAATCGATTGCGTAGATTAAAATGCTCTAATTTATACTCTTCAAATAATAACGACATAAATCTATTTCTTAAAAATTGGAGATAGTTCTCTTATTTTAAATCAACTGGGAACTCTTTGAATCTACGTGTATCTTCTGGCGTCATGATTTTGAAATCTGGTGTACGCTCCAATTTATTTATGTGCTGTAAGTATTCTTCTGGAAGACCAGTTAGTTTTCTAGTTTTTGCATTCATCCATGCACCTCCCATATTACAACGAGCTAAATTTCGTCCGTTTTCGTCGTAAAAGTTATGTACGAATTCAAAAAACATTCCGTCTTCCGAAACACCGTTTAACGCTACACTTACACGTACGTTTTGGTCTGGAAAAACCTCTTTAAAATAATACATGTGTTCATAGAGAGCGATTGGCCCAAGACTTAGCTTGGCTAGCTTCTTAAAATTCAACCCATTTTCTTGTAAAAAACGCATTCGCGTATGGCTCATATAGTCAACATACGCACTGTTGCGTAAATGCATGTTAGCATCTACATCACTCCATCGGATTTCAAATTCTTTAAAATACATAGTTTCTATCTTCTTAAAATTCTGGTGCAAAGATAGAAAATCAGGATTGGATAAGAAGAATATAAAAGAGCGCTTGTAGCAAACGAAAAGGTAAAACTTTGATGGAAACTAGTTTAAAACTTAAAATGTGTTAAGAAAGTGGGCTTTTGTAGTAGGTATTAAATCGTAATGAGGAAGTGAATGAGGCTGAAACCTCATTGGTATGTATTCATTAGTTCGTTGGCTGAAGCCAACGGCAATAGACCGTATTTTAAAAAGCAGTGAAAATATTTATTGCCCACTGCTTTAGCTGTGGGGTAGATAATAAATATATAGAATTGGCTTTAGCCTCATTTTCAGATATGGCAAACTATGTGATTTTATTTAAAAAGAAAATCGCACTTTAAACAACACCTGCGAAGGTCTTAGTATTATATTATTCTCTACATAACTATAATCCGATACGCTAATACTTCGATACTTGCGAGTGTTGAAAATGTTTTGCCAACTTAATTCTAAATCTATATTTTTTTGTTTTATAGTATACCGATAGACCAAGTCACTAAAGAAACTATGTGAAGAACTGTTAAATAAGTTATCTTCCACATAAGAACTTTCCCAACTAATATATTGTGTTTCTGTAGGGTATATATGAAACTGTATTTTATGATCTTGTCTAGTTACATTAGTATTTTTCACACTTTGTAATTGGCTAAAGGATTTCATCCAATCATAGGAATAAGTCAAATTAAACCAATCCTTTACCTCCACATCTACTTTCCCTCCTAGATTCAGGGTTTCCAATTTCATTTCTGTCAATTCCTGGTTTAGAATTTGGTATAGCTTACTAGTAGAATAAGCTAAGTCCAATTTAAAATTCGAGCGTATTTCATAAAAGTATTTTGTAAAATCTGTTTTAAAACTTTCCTGGTAACTATCGTTATTTTGTAAAATGGTTTCTACTTGTTTGGCACCATTATCTTGTATGTTGGTCACAAACAACAAATTATTAGTACTTTTTGCTCTACTATAGGATGCGTTCCAAAAAATAGCCTGCATTATATTTTTATAATTTATCGCAGTAGCAAATCTATTAGACTGGGTTTCGGGAATCGTAGCATTGGTTCGCTGTATGTTTTGATAGTTCGTAAGTATATAAGCAGGATAAAGCTGATTAATAGATCCAAAGTTTTTATTTCTAGACACCGACCCTATCCATCGCCATTTGGAATTCAAATCGTATTGAACATTAAACAAAGGAGTAAATACAAATTGCTTAAGACTCTCTCCCTCCAAAGAAGATCGTTCTTTTAACTGGTAATGATACCAATGAAATGGTGCCTTCAAACGCAGAGTCCATTTTTTATATTTAAAATCGGAACTTAAATCCGCATAAACATCTGTTTTATTCCATTTTAAATCATTTTTAAAGTCGGAAGTTACTAAAGGACCTTCAGCCCCAAACAATTCAGTTTGTAAATGTTGCCTATCCATTAAAAAACCAACGCGTGGACTAAGGCTAAGTCCTTTCCATTTCTTGGTAAATCGAAAGAAATTATTTGTGAAAAAAGTTTGTAATTGCAAATCCTGTACTGTCTCTTCATAGTTTTCTGAATTACCTAGAAGCTCGTTAAAAACTCCAGGCTCTACACGTAGCGTTTCTGGTTGTTCATCTAGGTGTAAAGTGGAGTGAATAGTGAGTAAGTTATTTGCTATGGGTACAATGGCTTTAAAATTGTTGGTCAATGACGCGTAATCTTGTTTTAAACCTTGATGTATTGAGCCATTATCAAGTTGTAAACTTCCGTTTTTAGCATCCCAAGCACCTTGAAACTCTAGTGCATTTTTCAAATAACTATTATCTGTGTTTTTCTCAACATTCACTTCTGTGTGAAGAGAACTATAGTGAAGTTTGTTATTGATTTGCTCTAAAACCGCCGTGGTATCTCCCATTATAAAATACCTCGAGTTTATACTGCCCTCTGGCTTTTGATAATCGTTAACGTAAGAAGTTTTAATGCGTAAATCAACCTCTTTTTTCAGTCTTTGTAAATAATTAGCACTAATCATGTGTACATTATTATTCAAAGCTCGCTTCTTGTCTATAGAACCATTCTGTATGTTTTTAATTCCTAGCCAATTGGTTTTTCCAGGTTCTTCAATAACGCCATTCAACAAGTCTTCTATAGTTAATACTTTCAATTGGGAAGCAACATCGTCGCCGGTATTATTAGCTTGATAACTGATTAAAACCTGTTTTTTTGGATTAAATAACATAGGACTCAAGTTAACATCCCATAATAATGGAGAAGCACCTGCACCAAGAACTGCTTGCCCCGTCATCGTTATAGGATTCTTCAACTCGATGTTTATAGCTGCACGATCGGACAAAACAACACTATCCAATCCTTTTATAGGTTGGTGGTTTTCCATAACCTGTACACGGAGCACTTCTTTATGCGGTAAGTTTTTATTTGCTAGATTATATCGACCTTCTAACAAATCCATATTGTTGATATAGTACTTGTTAATAGCTTTTCCTTGATAAAGTATTTTACCATCTTCCAACACATCAAATCCAGGCATTCGGCTTAACACATCGCCTATACTCCTATCGTGCTCACGAGTAAAAGAGCCAACCGCATAATTTATAGTATCTCCGCGTTGCGTAATTGGTAAAGCCTTCACCACTACAGCCTCCAACTCCGTTTTGGACTCGTGCAGTTTATGATTTAAATTTTGACTTTTATTTTCTATAGATATTTTTTTGGAAGAATATCCCATACTACGAAACTCTAATGTTAACATAGCAGGTGTATTTACTACCTTAATGCAATAACTTCCGTCTGATTTGGTAATAGCATACGCTAAAGTCGTATCATTTTCTGGATGTTTTACCAAAATACTTACTCCCATTAAAACTTCTGCATCCACATTTTGTACGTAGCCACAAATTTCAGTCTGGGCAATTAGTACAAAGGAATTGAACAGCAGAATAATCCAAAAAAGTAAACGCATTTAATTATTAGATTTCATTAAATTGTTGTTCTTAGCATTTTATTGGCTTTCATAAATGAAACTCATCAGTCCAGTTCAATTTTATTATCATAGCTGTTTTCATAAAACTGTCTATGTTTTTCTCTTATTCTATTTTTCGACTCTGCTGGATAATAAATCCCTTCGCTTTCTAACATCGGAAATGGCTCTCTATAAAACTTATATTTTGATTCTTTGAATTTTATACTAGTAGTTTCTATTGGCTTACTATCATAGACAACACTTATTGTTTTTTCTTTAGGTAAGGTTTTATAGTTAAGAATCTCAAAAGAAAACTGTTTTTCTGAATCGTACACTTTAAATATTAATCCTGGTAAACCATTAAATTTATAAGGTCCATCAGAAATTGGAATATTCTCATTATACCATGCAATATAATCTCTTCCTTTATAATGGGTGGTGGCTTTTTTCAATACTTGATTCGCCATCCTAATCGTATCAGACTCTAGATTCCAGTTCATCTGTAAGTCTTCAGAATACGTATATTTAGACGAACTAATTTCATCATAAACAACTAAAGTGTTATTCTTGGGAATCTTTATAAAACGCTGAGAACTAGAAGGTTTTGGCATAGCCATTAATCTTGGCAAATCAGAAGTACTAACATTTCCTGAATGAATTAGAGTGTCTCTAGCTATTTTATTGGTACTTATATAAAAAGATTTTTCGCCTCCGGCATAAAGTATAAAGGGTTCTGAAAGGAATACATCCTTTGGATTAGAAAGATCCGCTTGATATTTCAATTCATATTCAGTAATAAAATCATAAGAAATTTCTTGTGCATTTAATGACTAAAAAGCAAAGGAAAACAATAGGGTATATAAATATTTCATGTTATTTAATTAAAATTTATCCTGCTAGTTGAATAATCACCGCCACACCCAATTATAGGTCCAGTTTCGAATTATATAATCCCACAAATTTTATTTTGAGCAGGGAGTGTAAAAACATTAAGTAGAACAATAAGCCAAAAAACTAAACGCATACATTAATTACTAAGTTCTATTGGATTATAGTTTTTAGCATTCTTATTTCGAATGTTTTGTTGTGCCATCCTTCTATTTTTTTCATCTAACACCACCCCCATTTGCTCTAATTGAATCAAAGGGTTCCCGGTAAACTTCCGATACTCATTATAGTATTCTTGCTTACTAATACTATTTGTATTCTTACGAGATTTATTTAAATAGGAAGGAATTTCTTCTATTGGATCTAGCCTTAGCATCTCAAAAGAATAATGTTCTTCTTTATCTTGCAATAGCACAATAAGGCCAGGAAGACCACTAAATTTATATGGCCCATCAGATAATGGGATAGCAGTAGTATAATAAGCTTGCCAAACTCTACCACCATATTCTATCTCTGCTAACTGACACTGGAAATTATGTATTTTTTTCTCTTCATCTAATAGCTTCCAATCTCCAATTTGCATGTCCTCTGTATACACATATGCGCTTGTTCCCACTTTATTATGATTGGTAATTCTCTCATCCGTATATTCCTTCACTATTCTAGCAGCATCTTTGGGCTTTGGAAGCGAATTTATGTTTGCTAGTAAATACCCTTCACTTAATCTACCTTGCTGTAATTCATTAAAAACACTATCCAATTGCATTGCCTTAGCTTCTGTGTAGATCGAACTTTGACTATTTATATAGAGATAAGCAATCTCCTGCATTTTAGACTCAACATCTGTAGAGTCTAACTGTGAAGTGGCTAAATAGGTGATTTTATAAGTAGATTGGCTATAACCAAAGTGGAGACTGAAAATAAAAATAAGAGTAATATAAAGTTTTTTCATAATATTAAATTCATCCCTAAAATTGATATTTTATAAAGGCTATTATATTTAAAATCTTGAGCACTACGCAATTTCTTTCCTTGCCTTTTTAAAGGCATAATTACATTATATAATGTAGCGTAAGTCTTATTATTTCCATTCTGCTGTACACTCAAAACAGAAACAAAAAACCCTCTAACTGTTAACAGAATGCTAATATATATATATATATGACTTCCAAAGTATTCCATATAAAAGTTTTTCCAAAAACTATAATATTAAGCAAATTTCCTAAGTATCTTATTATACAAAAACGCTAATTAAGACAAACTCCATATTCCTCATCTCAATTAATATCGT
>DATGMW010000186.1:0-8142 GCA_035307105.1 Flavobacteriaceae bacterium | reverse complement strand
GGAATAGATACTTTTGTAAATGAGTACAACAATAGAAAACATCAGGGAATTGGTCGTGTAAAGCCAATAGAACTGTATGTTAAAAGAAAAAACAAACTTAAATCAGCCTAACCCTGGTCTAAAGAATGGGGAGTAGTATATTAAACATATTGTAAGCATAGTCTACTTTTTCGTCAATCTTGAAGAAATCAAAGTAACCAACTCTTGCACTAATCTTCTTCTCAGAACCATCAACTATTTCTGTATGTAAAAATGAATGTTTGTTGCTTAAGTGGATATAACCTGATGTGTTTTTATAAAGATTTTGAATTCCAGGAAAAACTTCATCTAATTGTTTCACTAAATAAGAATCAGTCATTCTTTTTCCATTCATATCTTTCAAGTTTCGTATATGAGTTCCTTTTAAATATTCATAATAAAACACAGAATAATCAGCAACTATTGAACCTGCATATAATCTTAAACAATTATCAATTTGCATACGAATAATTGGAACTGAGGAGATATAATTATTTTCTGATGCTAACAATTTAAATCCTCTTATAAAAGAAATTGCGCGATTTATAATCGCAGAATGATACAAATCAGTGGTATTAATAAACTCCATTCTAAGGAATATCTTTGCTTCTTTTAGAAGTAATTTCTCAACTTCGATAAGATCTTCAATGATTAGAAATAAATCTTCTTCTGTAACATTTTTCTTTCTAAATTCTTTACTCATCATAATAATTTATGCAAATATCTAATAGGGAGAATGAAATTCTCTTTATTAAGATAAGTGAATTAAAGTTAAACTATACACTATTTGAAAATTATTTAATTTTTATATAATTTAATTCTATCATTACTGTACCTTTAATGGATTCTATTTTATTTCTGCCAACAACTTGTAATCCAACAACTAGCAGTCAGAGAAACAATAGATTATTAAGGATATATAGGGAGTTCCCTTTATATCCTAGATAGAAGTTTTCCTTTCCCCATCCCATATTTACTCGATTTTCTCGAGAAATCATAAGCATAGAGTAACGAAGTATTTTCTAACCCTTATTAAAAGAAAGCATTATGAGATTTTCAATGACATTAATTTTCTTGATGACTTGTGTTATAGTAAATGCGCAAGAGCTTGGCGGTTCGTATACTGGAACTTTGGAAGTTCAGGGAATGGAGCTGGAACTAACTTACAACATTACTAAAACAGTAGATGGTTACACCGCTACTTTAGATGTTCCTGCTCAGGGAGCTTCAGGAATCGAGCTAGATTCTGTAGTTTTGGAAGGAGATGAAGTAAGCATCCAATCGGCCAAAATGCAAATGAGTTTTGTTGGCAAGTTAGCAAAAGACAGCATTGTAGGCATATATGAACAAATGGGGCAACAGTACCCTTTAAGTCTAAAAAAACAGTGAAGAAATTACCAGGAAATACCAACCTTCCTTCTTCCGAGGAAGAGTTGCGCCAATTGGCAGCAAAGGAAACAGGAACATATAAATATACCGTAGAAGATTATTTTAAAACTCCAGAGGCTTTCTCCTTTCAACTTTCCCCCGACGGGAAGTACCTCTCTTACATGAAAAGAAGAGAGACAGGCGAAAGAGATGTCTACCTACAAGATACCGACACTCAAAAAGAAACCTTGTTGATAAAACAAGAAGAAGACCTCATCCGCGGTTATTATTGGGCAAATAAAAACCGAATCCTTTATATGCAAGATAAAGGCGGAAATGAAAACTACCATGTATTTGGTGTGGATATTTCAGACGAAAATAAAAAGGAATTAACTCCTTACGAAGGCGTTCGAGTAAATATAATAGAGCCATTAAGAGAGGACAAAGACCACGTGATAATACAGATGAATAAGGACAACATTCAACAAGAAGAACCTTATCGTTTAAATATAAATACAGGAGAAGTAACCAAGCTTTTTACGGTAGAAGCAGGAGGACCACCAGTTGCTGGATATGACTTTGATCGTTTTGGCAATCTTCGTGCAATAACTCGCATAGTGGATGGTATAAATACAGAAACGCTTTATAAAATAGATGGAGAATTTAAGCAATTACTAGTCGCCGACTTTGGGGATGCCTTCGGTATTTCGTCCTTTAATGTGAAAGACGGAAAACCAGATGAGGCGTATGTAGTTTCCAATTTAGGACAGGATAAAGTGGAAATTCAACTTTACGACCTAAAGGCAAATAAGAAAATTAATACCATCTTTAGCAACGACACTTTCGATGTGTCTGGGATGTCACTTTCTAGAAAACGAGATTACGAGATAGACTACTTCTCCTATACGGGTGAAAAATCCGTGATAATTCCTGTTAGTGAAACCTACAAAAAAATATATGCTCGCCTTAAAAAAGAGTTTGGCGACAAGCAGTTCTTCACCGTAGATAGAACAGATGAAGAAGATAAATATTTGGTGGTAGTAACAAGCGATAAGATTGTAGCGGAATACTATATCTACGATGTAGAAAAAGATAGCGTTAACCTATTGTACAAGCTATTACCTCATTTAAAAGCCGAGGATATGGCTACGATGAAGCCTATCAGCTTCCAGAGCCGAGATGGATTAAGCATTCACGGTTATATCACCCTTCCTACAAACTATAAAGAAGGAGATAAAGTGCCAGTTATTGTAAATCCACATGGCGGTCCTCAAGGAGTTCGCGATAGCTGGGGTTTTAATCCAGAAGCACAACTATTTGCGAGTCGTGGCTATGCTACGTTGCATGTAAACTTTAGAATTTCTGGCGGGTACGGTAAAGAGTTCCTTAAAGCTGGATTTGGTCAGATTGGTAGAAAAGCTATGGACGATGTGGAAGATGGTATAGAATACATCATTCAACAAGGTTGGGCAGACAAGGACAAGGTTGCTATTTACGGAGGTAGCCATGGCGGTTATGCTGTATTAAGAGGGATGACAAAAACACCAGATATTTATGCGTGTGGGGTAGATTACGTAGGCGTGAGTAACTTGCATACTTTTATGGAAACCATTCCGCCATATTGGGAAAAGTATAGAGAGTTGCTTTATAAGATTTGGTACAACCCGAGTATTCCAGAAGAGAAAACCATTATGGATGAAATCTCTCCTGCTCTACATGTGGAGAAAATCAAGAAACCATTATTCGTAGTGCAAGGTGCAAACGATCCACGCGTCAACATCAACGAAGCTGACCAAATAGTAGAAACGCTAAGAGAAAGAGGGGTGGAAGTACCCTATATGGTAAAATACGACGAAGGCCATGGTTTTGCTAAGGAAGAAAACCGCTTGGATCTTTATAAAGCCATGATGGGCTTCTTCGCTGAGAATTTGAAATAATAGTTTGTTGAAGATTTAAAATATATCCGCCTCTGATATCCTAAAAGATATTTGAGGCGGTTTTTTATTTCATTTAATTCGTTAAAATCCACTCCACCAAATCCTCCAACTGCGTATCCTTTTTACCAAAAATCTGCTCTTCCCTTCTTTCGATTACAATATCTGGCTCGGTACCATTGCCATCCAGGGTTTTTCCATTTCTTTGGAACGAGAGCATAGTGGAGAGTCTAATGTTTATATTGGAATGCTTCAAATTAAAATACACCGACCTTCCACTAGAACCATTGGTAGTAACACCAACTATTTTTACATTCGATAAGCCTTTAAGCGCAGTGGTGAAAACCGATGCTGCACTAAAAGACTCTTCGTTTACTAGGATATATACCGACTGAGTAAATGGTTTTTCTTTACTATGTAATACCATATAAAACGGATGGCTAAATTTAGTCTCATCAAAACTTAGCGATGTTTCAAAACCATCGTTGAAAGCATCTATAGCTTTTCTATCTTCGTCAGAAAGTGTATCAGAATTATAGTTGTACAAATACCTTCCTTGCATAGAGGAGATGTCTTCGTCTAGGCGCTGGTCGCTTCGCACGTAAGCAACATTTGCTACCCATGGGGATTCTTCTGGTTGCACTAAATAATCCGACAAGGTATTTAGGATATCTCTGGTTCCTCCGCCATTGCTTCGAAGGTCGATTACCAAGGCTTTGGCATCACTATACTTCTGCATCGTAGCTTTTAAGTAAGGTTCTATGTTGCTATTGTGTTTATAACTAGCCATTGCTGGAATTGCTAAGTAGGCTATGGAATCGGTTAGCCATTTATCTAGCTTGGTTAAATCGAAATCTTTGTCTCCGTAAAACGAACGCATTTCTTCATTAGCTCGCAACGAACTAAGGTCGACCCAACTATGTCTCTTCTCGCTTAAAGGCAAGGTCAACTTCTTATCCCTCTTGCCATCCGTAAGAACCAAATCCAACTCTTTAACGCCTTCATTTCCCTGCTTGAAGTATAGTTCTCCAATATTTCTTAAATCCTTTAAACCGTCGGTTAGCATAGCTGGTTTAGGTGAGTTTTTTCTTCGATAAGCATAATGTTCTATAAATTCCTCCATGCCTAATCCGTTTATGCTTTTTAGATATGGGTATTTCTTGGAGTAATATTCATATTCTCCTTTGCTTTTCTTTTCTTTCAGTGCCACTACTTTTCCATCCAAGGAGGATAAAACAAATGGAAAGTGAAGACCGAGCGTTTCATATTCCTTCTCATCAAAAGCCTCCATTCGAAGACTTGCATGACGGTCGATAGTTTCCCCTATTATCTTTTCCATTTCATAAGCTAAAAAATGGATAGGAATAGAGTCTTGTGGTAGTATTTTATTTTCTATTTGCTGATAACGTGCTTCAAAATCAAAATCAGATAACTGATAATATGAAGATTCCGTTTCCATCAAGGCTTTAAACTCGTTCAAATCTTCTAAAGCTTCGTTTTTCTGCAGAAACTGTGCAAAAGAAACACTCGATGACAGCAAGAGGGATACTACTATTACAAATTTTCTCATTGGTATATTCCGGAGTTAATTTTTCTAACTAATTCAAAGCTTTAAGCACTGCGTTAATGAAGTCTTGTTGGTTCTTACCCAGTTCTTCTGATCCTGCGTGTGGCCAAGCAGCCATTTGCGCAATGATTATGTTTTCCATTGGGTTGATGTAAATCATCTGACCAAAAATCCCATTTGCAGAATAGCTCCCATCTGGATTTCGCCACCACAAGTAGCCATATCCTCCACCTTGCTCATTGGTTTGATATAACAAAGAAGTTGCGTCGGCCAACCATTCTTCGGCAAATATAGATTCTCCATCGATCTCCCCATCTTGAAGCATGAGTAAACCAAGTCTTGCATAGTCTCTTAAACTAGCTGAAAGTCCGCTACCACCAATATTCAAGTCGCTACACTCATCGGCCAACCAATGCCCACATTGCTGCATTCCAAACGGCTGCCAAATTTTCTCAGATAAATAGGTACCTAAGCTTTTTCCAGTAGCTTTTTGCACAAGAATTCCAACTAAATCGGTTTCTCCTGTGCTATAATTCCAATGTTCTCCTGGTGTATGCACTTGCTCCAAAGACTTCATGTAAGTTAAAATATGTGCCTCATCGCCAACACAATCCAGCATATACATTTGAGCAACATCCGAATTCGGATCTTCATAGTCTTCGCTCCAGGCAATCCCCGAGGTCATAGTTAACAGTTGACGAACGGTAACTTTTCCGTAAGGATATCCTTTTAATTCAGGAATATAATCCTCCAACAAATCGTCCATACTCTTGATATCTCCTTCTTTTAAAGCGACACCTACCAACATAGACGAAATAGATTTGGCTACAGAATAGGAGGTCCAAAGGGTATTTTGATCGATTCCTTTATTGTAGGCCTCTAATTTAATTTCACCGTCTTTTAATACGACTACACCTCCAACACGGTTGTCTTCTATATAACTAGCTAAGTCCGTGTCACTTTCCCATTTCGGATTGATTTCTTCGGCTTTTAGCAAAGGATAAACCTCTGTTCCTGCTGCAACTGGAAGGCTTGGATAAATACTTTGCATAATAGGGAATCGGCGTTCTTTCTCTTCTTGCGTCCAGAATAAAAGACTTTCTAACTTCTGTCCCATAGTCTCTCCTGGAATATTCTCTGTTAAGTCTCTTGTATCTTTTATTTCTTCAGGAGCACATTCGTGTATCCGCATGGTAACCTGCGAAAAAAGTATAGCAAAAGGGAATAAAAACAATACTAGGAGTAAATAAATTCTCTGATTATTCATCTTAAAAGTTTTAGCTTGATTCAAAGTGCAAAGATAACTAATGATTTGACCAAAAGTTTTCAAAGTGATAAAAGTATAATGACCAACAAATTTACTCTAAAACAAAAAAGCCAGCCTTTTTCAAGCTAGCTTCTTTCTTCAATAAATAAAATTTCTTTTAGTACATATGAAAAGGGTTTACCTCTTCTTTGGACAGAATTTGCCATCTACCTCTTGGTAAATCCTTTTTGGTAAGATGTCCTATCATTACACAGTCTACGCTTAATACGTCGTATCCAAAATTCTCGAAAATCTTTCTAAGCACACTGGTTCCCATGTGTTTTATGCGGATCCCCACTTCTTTCTTTGGCTTATTGTCCACATAGCTGATTTCCTCCACTTGTATCTCGTCGCCTTTGATGTTCAGCCCTTCTTTTATAGCTTGTAAATCTTCGTATTTCAGGTTTTTATCCAACTGAACATGGAATAATCTATTCAGACCGTTCTTGCTTAATTTTTCTTTTAAAGCATCGTCATTGGTCAAAAGGATAAGTCCCATAGCATTTCGTCCTAGTCTGCCTATTGGCGTTACTCTAGCCGAAGTAGCGTTGGAAACTAAGTCCATTACGGTATCCGATTTATTCTCGCTGGTAGTGGTTACAAATCCCTTTGGCTTATTTAACAACACATAAGTTGCTGGTTCTGGGTTGATTACCGCTCCATCAAATTTTACCACATCGGTTGGTTTTACACGGAAGCCCATCTGTGTGATTGGCTTATCGTTTACGTGCACCAAACCTGCTTCAATAAAAGTGTCGGCTTCTCTACGAGAACAGACACCACTATTGCCGATATATTTGTTAAGACGGATGCCTTCTGTTGCTTCCTTATTGGATTTTTTTGGAGATTGAGCTGGTTTAGAGTGTGCCGGGCTCTTTCTATCTGCCTTAGGTCCTCTGCTGCGCTGCCCACCTTTGTTATTAGTATTCTTCTTGCTCATAATCTAAACTTAATTAACTGCAAAGATACAGAATAGAGACTGCAAAGAAAGTTTTTACATACAAAATTGTAGACCCAAGCGAGCACATAATAAAGGCACATCGATTAATGCAACGCTAAATGCTCCTACAATCAACATAAGCTTGAGCAAGATTTGCAGTACTGCATAGTGCCAAGCCTTTTTAGACAACCATAAAGAAGCGATTAAAAGCACAATGCTTACCATGCTCAACAAGAAGTAATATCGCATATACCCCAAGTCGAAATAGCGGAGCATCAGCAGAGCAATAGCTAGTGTAACAACCGCCAGCAAGCTAAGAAGCAGCTTCGCAGTCTTTTCTCCGTATAGCACTGGCACCGTTCGGTAGTTTTGCGCTAAATCTCCTTTTAAATTATGTAAATCCTTTAGCATAGTGCGCATGGCGATAACAATAAACAGAAAGGCCGCGTGCATAAAAACCACCAATGCAAAGTTCTGATAATAAATAAATACAGAGAAAAAAGGTACAACGGTTAATATAGCTGCTAAGAGGTTGCTGATAAAAGGGAATCTTTTTACTTTATGGGAGTAAAACCATAGCATAAAAATATAGAGCGAAAAAAATACTACTGCGCGAAAAGATGCGTAGCTAGCAAAAAGTACAGAAAGGATATTGAAAACAAAATACACCGACAATTTTGTACGCTGACTCACCAAACGGTCTATCATAGTACGCGTAGGGCGATTTATTAAGTCCTTCTCACTATCGTAAAAACTATTTATAGCATAGCCTCCAGCAATTGCCATTGCTGATGCTAAAACTAGCATAAGTAGATTAATGTCGAAAAGGATTTCTCGGGTAGAAAGCTGTGGCGCAAAAATAAACAGTGCTGCGATATATTGTGCAACGACCAACAATAGTATGTTGTAGCCTCGTATGATAGAAAACAAGCTAAAAACCTTAATTAGCCAGAGCTTTTGTTTTCTGTTCAGCATAAACTGTACTTAGTTTATTGTTTTTATTTATTGG
>DATGMW010000185.1:0-6202 GCA_035307105.1 Flavobacteriaceae bacterium | reverse complement strand
AACGTTCATGCGAGCCACTAGTAGAGTGTCCTTGCGGTTGCGTAACTTCCTTTACATGTAGTAAAACAGGGACGTGCTCTTTTCTTGCGATCTTCTCTGCTTTCTCATAAGCTTCTATCAAGGCAGGATAATCCCAACCATTTACAATGATTATTTCATATCCTTCGTCGTTTTCATCTCGTTGAAAACCACTTAATATTTTAGAAATATCCTCTTTTGTGGTTTGATGCTTTGCGTGAACAGAAATTCCATACTCATCATCCCAAACGTTCATGACCATAGGAACTTGTAGTACGCCGGCCGCATTTATAGTTTCCCAAAACAATCCTTCACTAGTACTAGCATTTCCAATGGTTCCCCATGCTATCTCATTTCCCTTGTTAGAAAAGTTTTTCTTGTCTTTTACGCTTTCTACTTCACGATATATTTTGGATGCTTGCGCCAAGCCTAATAGTCTAGGCATTTGTCCTGCAGTTGGGGAAATGTCGGCACTGCTATTTTTTTCTTTAGCTAAATTCTTCCAACTTCCATCTGCATTTACTGTTTTGGTACTAAAGTGACCGCCCATTTGACGACCAGCACTCATCGGCTCTAAATCGTGGTTTACATGTCCGTATAATCCGGCAAAAAACTCTTGAATAGTAAGCTTTCCAATAGCCATCATAAAGGTTTGATCGCGATAGTAACCACTTCGCCAATCACCTTCTTTAAATACTTTGGCCCAAGCCAATTGTGGTACTTCTTTTCCATCACCGAAAATTCCGAATTTGGCTTTTCCAGTTAATACTTCTCGTCTTCCTAAAAGACTACACTCTCTACTAGTTACTGCTATTTTATAGTCTTGAAGAACTTCTTGCTTAAAGTCTTCAAATGACATTTTCTCTTTTTTAGACATAGATTGTAGTTGCATGGCTGTGAAAATTAATCCTCACAAATATACATAAAAGCAAACCATTAAACAATGCTTAAAAAAAATGAATATTCATTGACTAATAGGCATTATAATCGGCTTCAACTGATTATTATTTATTGAAAAAGGATGGGTTTTTATTTATAATTGCTATAAGGAGTGTTTTTTAGCAATTATGTAGCATTATCTTGAATACGTTCTAGCTAGTCGTTATTTTTTAATGAATTTTAAAGTCTGTTGCGGATAATTGGATAATCGAACAAAATATAATCCAGTAGCTAAGTGTTCCACAGGAATAATAAGTTCAGTTTCTGTAGGATGGATCCGTTTTTCGATTAAGGAAGTACCGATAGCATTAAATATTTCTACCTTAAAGGAATTGCTATTAGATGGCTCAGGAATAAAAACCTTTAAATAATCTCCTACTGGGTTATGGATTATGAATGGCGTAGGGGGAGTGCTATGGATCGTTTGGGTATGCAAAATTTTGTTGGTCTCTAACTCCAATACTACTGGTAAATGATCGCTCATCAAATAAAGCCAATCTCGGGTTTGTTGCGAAAACTCCCCAGTACAAGAGGGATCGTTGATGTCTTTTTTATAGCAATTGCCATTGTTTCCATAAGCTTGGTAACTTTCTGCTACATATTGTAAATTAGGATTGTCTTCAAAGAAGTTCTCCGATAGCATAATAAAGTCGAATCTATCGTCCATCCCGCCACTTGCTCCTGTGCCAAAACCTACGTTGCTTACTCGTGTAGATTGGGTATGTAAATAGGAAAAGGCTTCATTTTCGTGCCAATCGCCCAAACTATCTATTGGATCTTTAAATACAATACTGTTTTCTTCATCTAATAGTTCCTGATATGCTTCTTCGTCGGAAGAGTACAGGTTGAAATCTCCAGAAAACACTACAAAAGCATCTGGCTCTATATATTGTAGATGCGCGGTAAGTGTTTCTGCCATTTCTAAACGAATCATCCTATTGGCTAGTCCAGGACTAGACTTTAGATGGGTGATAAATGCATATACATAAACAGGTTCGGTACCGTCTTTTGTAAGCAGCTGTAACTTGTATTTGTTGATATCACGATAATTTGTTATGAGTAGTTCGGTAGAGAGCAACTCCCATATATCGCTATCGTAATAGAGTAGTTGTTGCATATCCGAATCGCTAGATTGGTTTGGAATAAATGGTGCTCTAGCGAAATTACGATCAGCATCGTAATTCATTGCGTTGTACAGAATGTCATCTGCACCTTCTTCCGTTAAGAGCTCGCACACCATGAACAAATCAGGATTGATATCCGACAGAATGTTTTTCAGTGTAGGAGCTCTATTGGTTGGAAGGTATTGTGGATATTCGAATAAATTATAGAATACAATTTTTAATCGATCTTGTGCTGAAACAAAACCGCAGAATAAGAATATCCATATAAAAAGTAAAGTTTTCTTATACATAGTATCCCAATTTAGGATACTAAGTTAGAAATTTGGACTGAGACCGTACTCAGAATAGAAGTCATTTAATATTTTAATCACTTCCTCGGAGGAATCTACCACATTAAATAGATCGATATCTTCTGGAGAAATCATTTTTTCTGTTATCAAGGTGCTTTTTATCCATTCTAATAATCCGCCCCAATATTCTTTTCCTACAAGGATAATCGGGAACTTATCTATTTTTAAGGTTTGGATTAGGGTAATCGCTTCAAACAATTCGTCTAAAGTCCCAAAACCTCCTGGCATTACAACAAAACCTTGCGAGTATTTTACAAGCATTACTTTGCGAACAAAGAAGTAGTCGAAGTTGATGTTTTTATCGTGATCGATATAGATGTTGCTCTCTTGCTCAAAAGGCAAGCTTATGTTTATTCCTACAGAAGTACCACCGTTGTCGTGTGCACCTTTGTTTGCGGCTTCCATAATGCCTGGACCACCACCAGTGATTACACCGTAACCATTATCGGTAATTTGTTTTGAAATCTCCTCCGCCAATTGGTAATATTTGTTTTCAGGCTGCAATCTAGCCGAACCAAAAACGGACACACATGGGCCTATTTTGTTTAGCTTTTCATAGCCTTTTACAAACTCCCCCATTATTTTAAAAATAGCCCAAGAGTCATTGGACTTTATCTCACTCCAGTTTTTTGATTGAAAAATCTCGTTCATATATCTTTTTAATTAAAGGTTCAGTTCTTCTTTTAAGTATTTTGCGGTAAAGCTTTTCTTGTTCTCGGATACTTCCTCTGGTGTTCCCTTTGCTACCAATCGACCACCTTCTTTTCCACCTTTTGGACCGATATCTAACAGATAATCCATAGACTTTATAACATCTAGGTTGTGCTCAATAATCAATACCGTATTTCCTTTGTCCACTAATTTATTCAACACGCCCATCAAGGTACGGATATCTTCAAAATGAAGTCCAGTGGTAGGTTCATCTAAAATATATATTGTATTTCCAGTATCTCGTTTAGACAATTCTGTTGCGAGTTTAATCCGTTGTGCTTCTCCTCCGGAAAGGGTAGTGGACTGTTGTCCGAGCGCAATATAACCAAGGCCTACATCTTTTATAGTCTTTAATTTTCTATGGATTTTTGGAATCAGTTCGAAAAACTCTACAGACTCAAAAATGGTCATGCTGAGTACATCCGAAATGTTTTTTCCTTTATATCGGATTTCTAAAGTCTCTCGGTTAAATCGTTTTCCTTGACAGGTTTCACATTCTACATGCACATCGGGCAAGAAGTTCATTTCTATAACTCTTACTCCAGCACCTCTACAAGTTTCACAACGACCGCCTTTTACGTTAAAACTAAAACGTCCGGGTTTATAGCCGCGAATCGCAGACTCTGGAAGCTTAGCAAACAGACTTCTAATTTCGGAGAATACGCCAGTATACGTAGCTGGGTTAGAGCGAGGCGTTCTACCTATAGGCGATTGGTTGATTTCTATAACCTTATCTAAATGTTCTAATCCAGTAATTTTCTTATATGGAAGTGGTCTTTTCACGCCATTAAAAAAGTGTGCATTTAGGATAGGGTATAAGGTCTGATTGATAATAGTGGACTTTCCACTTCCCGAAACGCCAGTGATGCCTACCATCATTCCTAATGGAATTTCAACTGTAACATCTTTTAGGTTGTTTCCTGTAGCTCCTTCTAGTTTTAGAAACTTTCCATTTCCTTCTCTTCGATTTTCCGGAATTTCTATTTCTTTGGATCCGTTCAGGTATTGCGCCGTTTCTGTATTGGATTCTGCGAGTTCTTTAGGTGTTCCGGTAGAAACAATTTCTCCTCCATTTTTCCCTGCACCTGGTCCAATGTCGATTACATAATCTGCCTGAAGGATCATTTCCTTATCATGTTCTACAACCAATACCGAGTTCCCAATATCTCGTAGTTTTATCAAGGACTGAATCAATCGGTCGTTGTCGTGTTGGTGCAATCCTATACTGGGTTCATCCAATATATATAGCACACCCACCAGTTGCGAACCTATTTGGGTTGCCAAGCGAATACGCTGTGCTTCCCCTCCAGATAGCGTTCCGGAGCCTCTACCTAAAGAGAGATATCCTAATCCTACATCTAATAAAAATTGCAAGCGAGTAGAAACCTCTTTTACTATTTCTGTAGCAATTTTTGTTTGCGATTTATTTAAAAGCGGGAGCACGTTATCTATCCACAACTTTAAATCGTCGATGTCCATAGCAGATAGGTCTGCAATGTTTTTGTTGGCTATTTTAAAGTACAAAGATTCTTTCTTTACTCTACCGCCTTTACACTCAGGGCAGTCTACTTTGTTCATGAAATCTTTTGCCCAGCGACGTAGTTTTCTCGAGCTATTTTCTTCGTAAGTATTCTGTATAAAAGGAATCAGTCCTTCAAAATCTATCTGATGCGTTCTTGTTATTCCTAAACTCTGTGATTTATGATCAAACTTCTCGTGTAACCCATGGAAGATAGCTTTTTTGGCCTCTTTTGGAAGATCTTTAAAAGGATCGCTTAGCTTAAAGGCATAGCGTAGCGCCAATAATTCTAATTGGTTGTAAATCCATTTGCTTTTATGGATATTATCTCCATGTGGAGCAAGCGCGCCTTGATTTATAGATAAAGAAGTATCTGGAACTATTTTATCTATATCTACTTCGTGCAAACTCCCTAAACCTTTACAATTCTGACACATCCCTTTTGGAGAGTTGAAAGAAAAACTATTTGGTTCTGGTTGTGGATAAGAAATTCCAGTGGTCGGACACATAAGAGCCCTGCTGAAATAGCGTACTTTATGCGTGTCATGGTCCTCTATCATCAAAGTATCATCCCCATGGTACATGGCGGTAAGAATACTCTCGGATAGTCGTTTGTCACTTTCTTCATTGTCGCTTATTACCAGTCTATCAATAACAATCTCAATGTCGTGTGTTTTGTAGCGATCTACTCGCATGCCAACGGTAATGTCCTGTATTTCTCCATTTATACGCACTTTTACAAAACCTTGTCTTGCTATTTGTTGAAATAACTCATGGTAATGTCCTTTTCTACTGCGTACTACGGGTGCTAGAATATTAATTCGCTTTCCATCAAAATCTTTCTTAATCAGGTCGGCGATTTGTTGGTCGGTATAGCTCACCATTTTTTCGTCCGTGTTCATACTGTAAGCTATTCCCGCTCGGGCGTATAGCAAACGTAAAAAGTCGTATACCTCGGTTATCGTTCCTACGGTAGACCGCGGACTTTTACTGGTGGTTTTTTGCTCGATAGCAATTACGGGCGATAAACCTTCTATCTTGTCTACATCTGGACGCTCTAAGTTCCCTAGAAACTGTCTGGCATAGGCCGAAAAAGTTTCTATGTAGCGTCGTTGTCCCTCGGCATAGATGGTATCGAATGCCAAAGACGACTTTCCACTCCCGGAAAGCCCTGTGATTACTACTAATTGTTCTCTAGGTATTCGAATGTCGATGTTCTTTAAATTGTGAACACGCGCACCTAGTACCTCGATAAATCCTTCATTTTTTACCATAGTTTGCAAAGATACCTAAATCAAATGAAAAATAAGAAGAGTTAACTTAAGATACGGAAGGTTTGTTTTTTAGAATATAGGAAGATATAGTACCGTTTTCTTAATTGATTAAAAGAATCTAAAAAAATTATACTACTCCCCATTCTTTAGACCAGGGTTAGGCTGATTTAAGTTTGTTTTTTCTTTTAACATACAGTTCTATTGGCTTTACACGACCAATTCCCTGATGTTTTCTATTGTTGTACTCATTTACAAAAGTATCTATTC
>DATGMW010000184.1:0-4337 GCA_035307105.1 Flavobacteriaceae bacterium | reverse complement strand
TCCATGCATCCTGAAATTCAACAAGACAAACCTGGAGTATGTTCCGAGTGTAATATGGAACTTAACTCATTGAAATAAAAGAGAGGAGTCCTAGAAGGTGCTGGTTCTAAACAAACCAGCATCTACCCTAGCCAATACATATTATTTAATACATTAAGGTTATTTTAAAGATCATGGATAAAGCAAAAACAGTATTACACAAGAAGAACGTTCGACCTACGGCTATGCGCTTATTGGTCTATAAAGCTTTATCTGAAAACAAGACAGCTACTAGCCTTACGGATTTGGAGAATAACTTGGAAACTGCCGATAGAACCACTTTATACAGAACCATTAAGACTTTTGAGGAGCAATGCATTGTACACCCTATTGAAGATGGTACTGGAGTAACTAAATATGCTCTTTGCTCGCCCTATTGTAATGAAGGAGAGCACAAAGACCTGCATTTACATTTTCATTGCAACGTATGTGAAGAAACCAGTTGTTTAACCGAATATAGTATCCCAAAAATAAGCCTGCCTGAACATTATATAGCCCAAGAAGTAAACTTCACTGTTGCCGGAGTATGCAGTAAATGTAACCAGTCATAATGCACTTCCATTGCACGATGTAAGTGTGTACTTTTGCTCATACTATAATTCACTAGAATATTTATGAACAAAAATCACCAACATACTTGTTGTGCACCTGTAGAAAGAGAACTTTTTGGATATAAGAAAGACATGGTTTTCGCTATTCTTTCTGGAGTCTTCCTACTTCTTGCTTTCCTTATAGAAAAACTTACAAGCCTACAAGCTATAGCTTACTTAAGCAGTTATGCAGTCTCCTATTTTTTTGGAGGATATTATACGGTCATCCAATCTTTTAAAACATTAAGTGAAAAAAGATTCGACATTGATTTCCTAATGCTCGTTGCCGCCATTGGCGCAGCTATCTTGGGAAGTTATGCCGAAGGTGGTTTGTTGCTATTTTTATTTAGCCTTGGCCATGCTTTGGAGCATTATGCTATGAATAAAGCAACCAAGTCCATCGCTGCTTTATCAGAGCTTACACCAGATGTTGCGCTTATAAAGAAAGACGGTGAAGTGAAAGAGATTTCTGTAGATAGCTTAAGATTAGGGGACATTGTAGTCGTTCGTCCCAATAGCAATATTCCTATAGATGGGGTGGTTGTAAAAGGAGAAAGCGCAGTAAATCAAGCTCCGATTACAGGAGAAAGCGTGCCAGTAGATAAGCAACCAGAAATAAACGAAACATCGCATAGTTTTGAACATGTATCTAGTAAACATAAAGTTTTTGCAGGTACCATAAATGGCAACGCTGCGTTAGAAATACGTGTACTTCGATTGGCAAAAGATAGTACGCTTACTCGCCTAATAACCCTTGTACAAGATGCAGAAACCCAACAAGCACCCGCCCAAATATTTGCAGATAAATTTGCGGCTATTTTTGTCCCTAGTGTCCTAGTTTTGGTCGGCTTGTTGTTATTCGCATTTGTAATTCTGGACGAACCTTTTAGAGATAGCTTTTATCGTGCTATGGCAGTGCTTGTTGCAGCATCGCCTTGCGCACTTGCTATTTCCACTCCAAGTGCCGTTCTTGCAGGAATTGCACGTGCAGCTAAAGGTGGCGTTCTATTAAAAGGTGGTCTTCCTTTACAAGAACTGGCAAGAATTAATGCCATTGCTTTTGATAAAACTGGAACACTAACCACAGGAATGCCTAAACTAACCGAGGTTATTCCATATAAAACACATACCAAAGAAGAGCTCTTAGCAGTCGCTATTGCTGTGGAAGGTTTAAGCGATCATCCCCTTGCAGCAGCCATTGTACGAGACGGTAAAAAATTACTTAACAGCACACAAATCCCAAAAGCTACCGATCTAAAATCGCTTACTGCTATGGGAGTTACTGCAAATGTGGAGGGAAAAACAGCGTATTTAGGGAATAGAAGATTGATGGAGGAAGTAAGTCAACAAAAAGTTCCTACAGAATTAGAGCAAGATCTTGCTAAATTGGAAGAAGATGGACATACCGCAATGCTGGTATACCTAGATACCGATTACTTAGGAATAATAGCGGTTCAGGATACAGCTAGACCAGAAGCTAAAGAGATTATAAGTAAACTTAGAAGCGATCTGAATATCAAGAAAATCCTTATGCTCACTGGCGATAACCAACGGGTTGCAAATGCCATTGCAAAGGAAATAGGAATAAGCGAAGCTTATGGTGATTTACTACCTGAACATAAAGTAGAGGAGATTATAAAGCAGAAAGAACAATACAATATCGCTATGGTAGGCGATGGCGTAAATGATGCCCCTGCTATGGCAAATAGTAATATAGGGATCTCTATGGGAGCGGCAGGTAGTGATGTGGCTTTAGAAACCTCTGATGCTGCCTTATTGGGAGATTCAATTAAGCAGCTACCCTTTGCATTAAGCCTGGCCAAGCAAGCAGACAGGATTATTCGTCAAAACCTTTTTATAAGTATTGGGGTAATGGCCATTTTAGTTCCTTTTACCATTTACGGACTTCCTATTGGACCCGCAGTAGTTATCCATGAAGGCTCTACCCTACTAGTAGTTGCTAATGCGCTACGGTTGCTAGGATTTAAAAAATAAATTACACCAAAAAAAATCGGTTTATATACAGATGCATATAAACCGATTTCTTATTAATTAAGATGTTTTAAGATTAGTAAACACTTATGCACCATTCGCCATCCACTCTTGCATTCCACCAGAGAAATCTTTTATCTTATCAAATCCATTTCTTCTTAGTAGTGAACAAGCAATCGTTGATCTAAATCCAGACTGACAGTGAATTACCAACTGTTTGTCCTTGCTTATCTTATCTAAATTATCTTCTAAGGTTCCTACAAAAACATTATCTGCTCCTGGGGTAGATTTTGTATTATAATCTGTTTCTCCACGTACATCAATTACCTGTACATCGTCTCTGTTTAGATATGTTTTAAACTCTTCTATATCGATAATCTCTGTAGTTTGAAGCTCAACATCTAAGCTCTCTACATCTGTAATATATCCATATACATTATCCAAACCAATACGCATTAGCTTTCTAGTAATCTCTTCCATCTCATCTTCTGCAGCTACCAACATGAATTGCTCTTGATAGTCCAACAACCATCCTGCCCATGTAGAGAAAGAATTGTTATTTTGAATATTTATACTCCCCAAAACAAAGCCTTCTGCGAATTCTATTTTATCTCTCGTATCGATTACTCTAATGCCCTTCTTATATGCTGACAGGAATTCTTTGTTGCTAAGTTTTGCGTGCTTTGGCACTTCTACTAATAATGGACGCTTCACTTTATTAAGGTGTTTCATCATTGCAAAATACTTAGGTGGCTCTGGTTGTTCACTTAATAGGTAATCTACAAAACCTTGCTCATCCCCTTCGTATTGGAATGCCCAGTTTCTGATTTTCTCATACCCTACTGTTGAACTCGCAACCGCTCCTAAGGCCTTACCACATGCAGAACCTGCACCATGGCCAGACCAAACTTGAACATAATCAGGTATTTTTGAAAACTTTTCTAGAGATTTGTACATCTCCTTTGCTCCTAACTCCTTCGTATTAGCGATTCCAGCAGCTTTCTCCAGTAAGTCTGGACGACCTACATCTCCTACAAAAACAAAGTCTCCTGTAAACACGATTACTGGTTCATCCGATGCAGGATGATCGGTTAGTAAAAAACTGATGCTTTCTGGCGTATGTCCAGGAGTATGGATCACTTCCAAAGTAAGATTCCCTACTTTAATTACATCGTCTTCTCTTAATCCTATATGTGGAAATTTATATTGCCAATCCTCTCCTCCTTCGTCCGACAGATATAAGTCTGCACCTGTAACGGCAGCAAGTTCTCTGGAACCGCTTAAGAAATCCGCATGTATGTGCGTTTCGGTAATATGCGTAATCCTTAAATTATTTTCTTCTGCTATTTTTAAATACGTATCTATATCTCGTTTAGCATCAATTACTATAGCCTCTCCTGCTACCTGGCAACCCACCAAATAACTTCCTTGGGCAAGACTTTTATCATAAATGTGTTCAAAAAACATGTTTGTATCTTTTTAAAATTTATTAGTGCAAATATCTGTTTTTATACTCTCTTATTCCGTCACTTAGGTTACATAAGAATTATTAAAATTAATCAAATAAAACAATTGTTATCTATATAATTATCAAAATTTATTTCACACAATCTCGATTAGTTTGTTTACTGCTTGTTCTGTCCCTGCTACAAAATGTGGACTATACAACTCTTTAGTGTTATACTCCAATATTCCTTTATCTGGCAAGCTATACAT
>DATGMW010000183.1:0-2376 GCA_035307105.1 Flavobacteriaceae bacterium | reverse complement strand
GGTATTTTTAGTATCATCCCTTTTCTTAATCCATCGCCCGCAAGTGGATTGTGTTTTATAAGTTGCTCCTTTGTAATATTAAAACGTTGTTGGATTCGAAAATAGCCCTCGGCTTCTTGTACTTCATAATAAATAAACCCTTCTTCCTCCATCATATCCTCCACGGCATCCATTGGAATAAGCAATACTGTTCCTTCGGATAAAATATCGCCTAAATCTGGATTCAATGCTCTAATGGCAGACACCGATACACCGTACTCCTTGGAGATAGAGCTCAAGGTTTCTTTAGACTTTACCGTATGTGTAGCAAATTGTTTAATCGGATCTTTACTATCCTCTAGATCAATACCATTTCGTTTCCTTATCGGAATACGAATAGTCTCGCCAGCACGAATTTGCTCCGTATATAAATGCTCGTTAAACTTTTTTATAGCCTCATCTGTCACGTTATGCTCTTTTGCAATACGATATAGCGTTTCTCCTTTTTCTACTTTATGTTCTTTAAAATAGACATCGGCATTGTCGAAAACAGAAGCTTCTCGTGGGATTTTCAAAACGGTATTTGGATAGATACCATTCTCCGTTTCCGGATTAAGTATTATTATAGCAGCCTCTGTCACTCCATATTTTTGAGCGATAGAATAAACGGTTTCCCCCTGTGCTACCGTATGAGATCTGTATTGTTGTTGCTGTGGCAAAATAGTGGCACAACTAAGAAACAAAAACAAACTTAACAGAGATATAATATGCTTCACTTTTATAAATTTTAGTTAGTACTTATACACAACCTAGAAGTTACTCACAAATTGCATATAACCATATAAAGTATTCTTAATTTATTCCCACTCAATAGTTGCTGGTGGCTTAGAACTTATGTCATACACCACTCTATTTACGCCCTCTACTTCATGGATAATCTTATTGCTTATTTCCTTTAAGAAAGCATCTGGCAATGGCACCCAATCTGCCGTCATTCCGTCTACCGAATGCACTGCACGAAGTGCAACAACACTTTCGTAGGTACGCTCGTCGTGCATTACTCCAACACTTTGAATTGGCAACAATATGGCCCCTGCTTGCCATACTTTGTCATATAAATCCCAACGTCTTAAGCCGTCAATAAATATATGATCTACTTCTTGTAAAACGGCTACTTTCTCTGGCGTTATATCTCCCAAGATGCGAATGGCAAGGGCTGGCCCAGGAAATGGATGTCTTCCAATTAAATCTTTGGATATTCCCATTGCTGCTCCTACTCTACGCACCTCATCCTTAAATAACATACGCAACGGCTCTACAATTTTAAGCTTCATGTAATCTGGCAAACCGCCAACATTATGATGCGATTTAACTGCTACACCTTTGTTTACAACCGATACACTTTCTATAACATCTGGATAAATCGTTCCTTGTCCTAGAAACTCTACACCACTAATAGCATGTGCTTCCTGATCGAATGTCTCGATAAATACGCGACCTATTATTTTACGTTTCTCTTCTGGATCTGCTACTCCTTTTAACTCTCCAAGGAAATTCTTCGAAGCATCAACTCCTTTTACGTTTAGTCCTAAATGTTCGTATTGTTCCAAAACATCCTTGAACTCATTTTTACGTAGCAAGCCATTGTTTACAAAGATACAGTATAAGTTTTTACCGATTGCTTTGTGTAATAATATAGCAGCAACTGTAGAATCTACCCCACCGCTTAAGCCTAATACCACTTTGCCATCTCCAATCTCTTGTTTAAGATCTGCAACGGTTTTCTCAATAAACAACTCAGAAGTCCACTCTTGTTTTACTCCTGCTATGTCTACCAAAAAGTTTTTCAACATCGTTTTCCCCTCGGAAGAATAGTATACTTGCGGATAAAACTGTAATCCATATGTAGGTTCGTCTACTAGCTTGTATGCTGCTGTTTGTCCATCCACCTCAGCTAAAGAGACCACATTCTCTGGTAAAGATTCAATAGCATATCCTGAAGCTGTCCACACTTGTGTTTCCGACGAACAATCCGCTAAAAGCGAATCCTCCCTTCGAATAATTAAATTCTTTGTAAGGTTGTCTTTTGTTATGGTTTCCGATAATTCCCCTCCTAATTCTTGCAACAATAACTGTGCGCTATATCCCAAAGCTAAGATAGGTAGTTTTCCTTTTAATTTTGACCATTCAATAGTTGGCGCTTCCTCGTCATGGATATGCGCTGGGCTTCCCGATAAGATAATTGCCTTGTAAACTGAAAGATCTTCTGGAATGCTATAGTATGGATGAATTTCGCAGAAAACCTGCAATTCTCGTACATCTCTAGCTATTAGCTGAGTGTATGGAGAACCAAAATCGAGGATTAAAACGGTATTTTGCATGGGCTAAAATTATAAA
>DATGMW010000182.1:0-4143 GCA_035307105.1 Flavobacteriaceae bacterium | reverse complement strand
TTAGCTTTTTCCTCTTTTATCTCAGTTACTTTTCCAATCGTTTCTATAATCCCTGTAAACATGCGATCTAATTAATTATATTTGCGGTACAAATTTAATCATTAATATAATACTAACATAGGTATGAGCAAGGATGCAAAGTTAATAGTGGGTATTTCTATTGGCGATCTTAATGGGATAGGTGGAGAAGTAATTTTGAAGGCGCTGGAAGACACACAGATTTTAGACCTTTGCACTCCTGTAATATTCGGTTCGGCACGTGTACTTACAATCAATAAACGGGCGATAGGCAGCAAAGCCAAGTTTCATGGGATAGAGTCTTTAGAGGATATCCTACCAAAAAGAATCAATGTACTAAACCTTTGGAAAGAGCAACCCAATATAGAATTTGGGAAACAGAATAAAGATTTAGGCAAATACGCTGTTTTATCTTTAGAAACAGCTACGAAAGCTTTAAAGGAAAATAAGATAGATGTATTGGTTACTGCTCCTATAGATAAATGGAATATCCAATCAGAAAAATTTAACTTCCCAGGGCATACCAATTATTTGGCAAAAGAACTTGGTGGCGAAAGCCTGATGCTGCTTGTAAGCGATAGTCTACGAGTAGGTTTGCTTACCGATCACGTACCTATAAGTGAAGTAACGTCGCATATCACACCAAAGTTAATCCGCCAAAAGGTAAAGTTGATGGCAGATTCTTTATTGCAAGACTTTGGCATTCGAAAACCAAAAATTGCTGTATTAGGACTGAATCCACATTCGGGCGATCGTGGTGTGATTGGAAAAGAGGACGATACGATTATTTCTCCTACACTAAAGACCATTCGGGAAGAAGAAAACACTTTGGTTTATGGTCCTTATGCAGCAGATAGCTTTTTTGGCTCGAAAGTATATGCTCAATTCGACGGAATTTTAGCTTGCTATCACGATCAGGGATTAGTAGCATTCAAAACCATGTCTTTTGGAACTGGTGTAAACTTTACCGCTGGACTAAATCGCGTAAGAACCTCTCCCGACCATGGAACAGCCTATGATATAGCAGGAAAAGGAATCGCTAGTTCGGATTCATTTTTACAAGCTATTTTTTTGGCGATAGACGTATATAGAAATAGAGAAGAGTATAAAACTATAAGTAAAAACCCACTAAAAGTGCGCGGAAGAAGAAACCTACATAAAAATAATAGAAAAAGCTAATTTAGTATTGAAAATTATTAATACCTTTGCCTTTATCTTTTTCGGAAGGTAATGAGTGTATTAAAACCGATGTGATTATGAAGGAGTTAACCCAATTTAAGATACCACTTACGGGGTTGAAGCAAGGAAGGCATCAGTTTCTGTACGATATTGACAAGGCGTTCTTTACGTATTTTGACTACGATGAGTTTTGGGATAGTATTATAAAACTTGACGTAGAACTGATTATAAATTCTACTTCCTTAGCGTTTAAACTGCATGTAAAGGGGGAGGTTGGTGTACAATGTTATGTAACCAATGAATCCTATATGCAACCTGTGGAGGATACGTATGAGTTCGTGGTACGATATGGCGAGGAATACAACGATGACCAGGAGAACATCCTGATTATCCCTCACGGAAGTATAGAAATAGATATAAAGCAATATGTGTACGAAACCATATTACTGTCTGTTCCAGCAAGATTGGTACATCCAGGAGTAGAAGACGGCACTTTGCAATCGGATATAAAAGATATATTAGACGAGCTCCGCGTGGATGCCCCATCGGAAGATGAGGAAGATACTGAGGACAACATAGACCCTAGATGGGCCGAATTGAAAAAATTATTAACAGATAAATAAGAGTATAGAGCAATGGCAACACCAAAGAGAAGAGCTTCTAAAACAAGAAGAGATAAAAGAAGAACGCACTATAAAGCAAAACGTCAACAAATAGCTATCGACCCAACAACTGGCGAGGCACATCTGTACCACAGAGCACACTGGCACGAAGGTAAATTATACTACCGCGGGCAAGTAGTTATTGATGCTACCGAAGAAATCGAAGCATAAAGTATACGATACTAAGAGCACAAAACTCTCACAGCACTCTGTGAGAGTTTTTGTTTTGAATCACAACAAGATTAGTTTAAGTTAGAAATTCTCAATACATTTAACCTTAAATCAAGTTTTTACTACGATTTAGTTGTATTTGACTGCTTGTTTTATATTTTTGAAGAATAGTTGTAAATCATAACTTATGAATAAAATAACTGCTGCGATTACCGCCGTAGGTGGTTACGTGCCAGACGACATCCTTTCTAATAAAGATTTAGAGAAAATGGTAGATACCAATGACGAATGGATTGTATCGCGTACTGGAATAAAAGAGCGTAGGATACTAAAGGACCCGAACAAGGGGACTTCTTTCCTTGCTATACAAGCAGCTAAAAATCTTTTAGAAAAAAGCAATACCGATCCAAGAGACATCGACATGGTGATAATGGCCACGGCCACACCAGATATGCCAGTTGCTGTAACAGGTGTATATGTTGCTACTCAGATAGGGGCGGTGAATGCTTTTTCATTCGACCTAATGGCAGCTTGTTCGAGTTTCGTTTACGGAATGTCGGTAGCTTCTAGCTATATTGAATCTGGAAGATACAAGAAGGTATTACTTATAGGAGCCGATAAAATGTCTTCTATAATTGATTACAAAGATAGAGCGACTTGTATTATCTTTGGAGATGGCGGCGGTGCCGTTTTGTTTGAACCAAGTATAGAAGGCTATGGTTTTCAAGACGAATACCTTCGTAGTGACGGAGTGGGTAGAGAGCATTTAAAAATCGACGCTGGAGGTTCATTAAAACCAACTACTGCAGAGACCGTAGCCAACAATGAGCATTTTGTGTTCCAAGACGGACGTACGGTATTTAAATACGCAGTATCCAATATGGCAGATTCTTGTCAAGAAATAATGGAACGCAATAATCTGACTGGCGAGGATATCGCATGGTTAGTTCCACATCAGGCTAACAAACGTATTATAGATGCGACGGCCAATAGGATGAACCTACCCCCAGAAAAAGTGATGGTAAATATTGCAAAATATGGCAATACTACCTCAGCAACTTTACCTTTGTGCTTAGTAGATTATGAAAAACAACTAAGAAAAGGAGATAAATTAGTATTTGCTTCTTTTGGAGGTGGATTTACTTGGGGCTCCATTTATTTGAAATGGGCTTATAACTCTTAATTTATTATATAAATTTAAAAAGACATTGAAAAAGAAAAAATCTAAAACTATGAACTTAAAAGATATTCAAAACTTAATAAAGTTTGTGGCTAAATCAGGCGCAAGCGAAGTTAAGCTAGAGATGGAAGATGTAAAAATCACCATCCGCACCGGAACAGAAGGGAAGAAGCAAGTAGTCACCCAAGCAGAATTACCAAGCATGGGCGTGGCTCCAGTAGCAGCACAAACTCCTGCTGTAGCACCAGTTGCAGAAGCACCTGCAGAAACACATGACTCAAATTACATCACGATTAAATCTCCTATCATAGGAACTTTCTACCGTAAACCATCTCCAGACAAGCCTGTATTTAAGAGCGTTGGCGATCAAATAAAAGAAGGAGACGTGCTTTGTATTATTGAAGCTATGAAACTATTTAATGAAATTGAAAGCGAGGTTTCTGGTACGATTGTAAAAGTACTGGTAGAAGATTCTACACCTGTAGAGTTCGACCAACCGCTTTTCATAATAGATCCATCGTAATTAGCTAAACACTTAATTACCAACTAAATCTATTATTCAAATTATAAAGTTAGCTTTATGTTTAAAAAAATATTAATAGCGAATAGAGGAGAAATTGCATTGCGTATTATCCGTACTTGTAAAGAGATGGGTATAAAAACCGTAGCAGTTTATTCCACTGCCGATGAAGAAAGCCTTCATGTTCGCTTTGCCGATGAGGCAGTTTGTATAGGGCCACCTCCGAGTAGTGAAAGCTACTTAAAGATTTCCAGTATTATTGCAGCTGCAGAGATTACCAATGCCGATGCAATACACCCTGGATATGGATTCCTAGCAGAAAATGCAAGGTTTTCAAAAATCTGCGAAGAGCACAATATTAAGTTTATTGGCCCTGGACCAGAGATGATTGAAAGAATGGGAGACAAGGTTAC
>DATGMW010000181.1:0-69761 GCA_035307105.1 Flavobacteriaceae bacterium | reverse complement strand
CTTAGAGAAATTTTCGGTAGCATCTCTGTTTTCCGTAATGACATTTCCACTGCCTTTTACCATAGGGCCATTACCAGTAAAGGTACTGATACCATTGTTACATGCGGTTAATGAGATAAATAATAGGAGGCTGAAGAGGGCTGAGGTGAATTTCATAGCGGTAACTTTTTGTTAGAATGAGATAAGGAATAGGTGTTTTTCTTCTAACAAATATAAGTTTATTTGCAAATTAATTGAGCATAAGGGAATGTATTTAAGTGGCTAGGGCTTAAATAGTGGTTTATTAACGAACCCTTAAATACTTGTGTTCCCTTTTGTTTTTAAAAAATTACCTCCGACCACAGATTCGCACAGATTTACAGAGATTTTTTTTCTTCACTCTTTACCACCGATTTCCGACCTCTGACTGCAAATTCCGTTTCCTGTTTGTTTCCCGCAGATTTCGCAGATTTTCGCAGATATCTTCTCTTTCATTTTTCATCATTAATCTTTGGCCTCTGACTGCTGTTCTCCATATTCTATTTATTTTTCGGAAAATAAAACTCATCGGTTGGATATATATCTATAAAAGCTTTTCCGATTTGGCGAATAATATCTCTAGCAATTAAACTTTCATAACCTTTTTTTCTCAAAGCAAAATCTCCTGCTTTTCCGTGTAAATACACACCAAGAATACTAGCGTTTAATGCTTTATAATTTTGTGAAAGTAATGCGACTAGAACACCGCTTAGCGTATCGCCACTTCCAGCGGTTGCCATTCCGGGATTTCCTGTGGTGTTGATGTAAAGCTTTTCGCCATCGACTATTGTGGTATATGCACCTTTGATGATTATTATCACTTCATGCTTTTTTGAGAACTCCTTTGTCTTCGCTAGTTTATCATAATCATTTTTCCACTCTCCAAGTAAGCGTTTAAGCTCTCCTGGATGTGGGGTTAAGATACTGCCTTTTGGGATTGCCTTTTCTAAATCCTTATGCATTGCTATTAAATTCAAGGCATCGGCATCGATTACCATAGGACAATCTTGCGTTTTGAATAATTCTAACAAGGCTTTTTTTGTATCTAAACTTTGTCCTATTCCCATACCAATTGCAATAGCCGAAGGGTTGAAGCTAAAAGTAATATCTGATATCCGTTTCTCATGAACATCGGTTAGCAGCATAGCTTCGGGAATGGTACTTTGCATAATGGTGTATCCACATTTAGGGATAAAGCAAGTAACCAACCCTGCTCCACTGCGTAAACAAGCTTTAGTGCTTAGTACAGCAGCGCCTATTTTTCCATAACTTCCTCCTACTATAAGTGCATGTCCGTTACTTCCTTTGTGATCGAACTGCTGTCGAGGTTTATAAAGTATTTGTACAATCGCCTTGGTGGATAATACGGACGAAGTTTCTGTATGTTCTAAATACTTTTTATCCAAACCAATATCTAGAATTTCAAAACTAGGTACATAAGGGAAGTTTTCCGGAAGAAAGAAAGCTAATTTTGGTACTTGAAAGCTCAAGGTGTGGTCCGCCCGTAGTATAGCATTTGGATCCGTATTGGGAGCGTTGGCAAACAATCCGCTAGGAATATCGATAGATAATTTAAATGCTTTGCTTTGATTTATATGTTGGACCAAATCTTTTACCCACCCGGTTATACTGCGGTTTAGACCTATGCCAAAGAGACCATCGATAAGAAGTTCTTCTTCACGTAATTTGGGAAAGGAATCTCCTTCAGAAAGGACTATCGGTTTGCTTCCTGTACTCTTACTATATTGATTGTATGCCCATAAAAAGTCTTTAGAGCGAGTGTCACTTAGATTAATAACATAGGTCTGAACTGTATAACCTTTTTCAAAAAGTAACTTTGCAACAATAAGCGCATCGCCACCGTTATTGCCAATCCCACAAAAAATAGAGATCTTCCTTTTGGTGTCCGGCAAATAATCGATTAACCAATCGAAGATTTTTTTAGCCGCTCTTTCCATTAATTCGGTACTATGGATTCCTTGATTTAGGATGGTTTGCTTGTCGGCTTCGTAAATTTGTTGGGCAGTAAATATCTTCATAGTGTAGGCTTAATGTATCTGTCTTTTAAAAATACCGAATATATTTTTAATCGGTGTTCAGCGTAGAGATAGCTTTTCTGATAGAGAATGGGTTTGTAAATTTTTTATAGCATGCTCCTTCCGTTACTCCTCATTTTCTCGTAAATTGCTTAACTAATTATCAAAAATAATTATTCTATGCGTATTTGGTTTAATTTACTCTTGTTTGGCTGCGTTGCTAGTCTTTTTGCACAAGAGATTCCTGGCAATCAAAAGAAATTTGAAGATTTTACTTATAGAGAAGGTACCGCCTATAGAACGGCTACTGGAAAACCAGGGCCAGAATATTGGCAGAATCGCTCGGACTACGATATCCATATTACGCTAGATGATCGAGCTAGGATCATTACAGGAAATGTAAAAATAAAGTATACCAACAACAGCCCAGAATCGTTATCGTATGTATGGCTATTATTAGAACAAAATAGATTCAAAGCAGACTCCAGAGGATCGGTTACCTTACCAGGGGAAACACGATATGAAGGAGCAGAGACAGACGGATACGATATTCAATCGGTACACGTAAAAGTGAGGCGAAATAAATCCGAAGTAACTCCGATTATCACCGATACACGCATGCAACTGTGGCTGGAAGAACCAATTCCTGCAAATGGGGGAGAAGCTGAAATATCTATTGATTTTGCTTATACCATTCCTTCTACTGGCGTTGATAGAATGGGCGTTTTGGATACAGAGGATACAGAGATTTTTGCACTTGCACAGTGGTATCCACAAATGGCGGTTTTGGATGATGTGCGAGGATGGAATACACTTCCCTACTTAGGCGCAGGAGAGTTCTATCTAGGCTATGGTGATTTTGATTATAAAATTACTGTGCCTTACGATCATGTGGTGGTAGGCTCTGGCGAATTGCAAAATCCAAAAGAGGTGTTGACTCGTGTACAAAGAGAGCGATTGAAAAATGCCGCTAATAGCGAGGAAACCATTTTTATTATCAGCCCAGAAGAAGTAGGAAGATTGAGCACACGACCAGAATCATCGGGCGTACAGACTTGGCATTTTAGAATGGAAAACACCAGAGATGTCGCTTTTGCAAGCTCCAAAAGTTTTATTTGGGATGCGGCAAAAATAAACTTACCTAGTGGCAAAACAGCTTTGGCGCAATCGGTGTATCCATCGGTTAGCTACAAAGTGCATGGTTGGGATAGATCTACAGAATACACCAAAGCATCGGTCGAATTTTATTCGGAGAAATACTTCGAATATCCATATCCAGTTGCAACCAACATCGCCACCAATGTAAATGGAATGGAATATCCGTCGGTAAGCTTTTGTAAGTACGATAGGGGGGGAGAGTCTTTGTGGGGCGTTACCGATCATGAATTTGGGCACAACTGGTTCCCGATGATTGTAGGAAGCAACGAACGCTTACACGGATGGCTAGATGAGGGATTAAATATGTTTATGAACCATTATAGTACTTTGGCTTTCAACAATGGCGAGTATGGTTCTAGAATGGATGCGGCCAAACGCGGTGTTTTCTTTATGCTTTTGGATCCTACCAGAGAAACGGTAGCTACTTATCCCGACATCCTTCAAGAGAAAAATATTGGGGTATCTGTATATTACAAGCCAGCTCTTGGGTTTCTCATGTTAAGAGAGTATATTATAGGGCCAGAAAGATTCGATCCAGCATTCCGTTCGTATATAGAAACTTGGGCTTATAAGCATCCAGAGCCAAAGGATTTCTTTAATTTTATGGATAATGCACTAGGCGAAGACTTGTCTTACTTCTGGAATGCTTGGTTTTATACCAATGGGAATATCGATTTAGGAATTGTGGAGGTAACCCAAAAAACAGGGTCGGTGGTTTTAGAACTGGAAAATGCAGGAGATATTCCGTTGCCTGTAGAAATGGAAGTGGAGTTTGCCGATGGCAGTGTGTCCGAAATACGTTTGCCAGTAGAAATTTGGCATAGAACAGATACTTGGATGCATACGATTCCAACAGATAAAACGGTGAAAGCCGTTCGATTGGACCCAAGAAATAAGCTAGCAGATATCAATCCGGAAAATAACCAATGGGTTAAATAATAAAATAGCACTAACAGCTTTAGCGACAGCTTTTAAAGCCGTAACTTTGCAGCCTTAAAAAATGATGATGAGTATACAAAAGCACCGTTCAGGATTTGTGAGTATTGTGGGAAACCCAAACGTTGGGAAGAGTACGTTGATGAACGCTTTTGTAGGCGAGCGACTTTCTATAATCACAAGTAAAGCACAGACTACACGACATAGAATTCTAGGGATTTTAAATGGCGACGATTTTCAGTTGATATTAAGCGATACGCCTGGCGTAATTAAACCCGCCTATGAGTTACAAGAGCACATGATGGGCTTTGTGAAATCGGCGATAGACGATGCCGATGTATTGATTTATTTGATAGAATTAGGAGAGAAGGACTTGAAGGATCCTACGGTATTGGAGAAGATAAATACTACGGATACTCCTGTGCTTTTATTGATAAACAAGATTGACTTAGGCGACCCAGAACAGTTGGAAGCTGCAGTAGCACATTGGACAGAAAAGGTGCCTAAAGCAGATGTTTTTGCCGTTTCAGCTTTAAGGAACTTTGGCGTAAAAGAAGTATTACAACGTCTTGTTGAGCTTCTGCCAGAAGGTCCTGCTTATTATCCCAAAGATCAATTTACAGATAAGCCAGAGCGTTTTTTTGTAAACGAAAGTGTGCGGGAGAAGATTCTAATTCATTATAAAAAAGAAATTCCCTACTCAGTGGAGGTAGTAACCGAAGAGTTTGAGGAAGATGAGGATATCATCCGTATACGAAGTGTTATTTTAGTAGAGCGAGACTCGCAAAAAGGAATTATCATTGGACATAAAGGATTGTCTATAAAACGTGTGGGTACAGAGGCTAGAAAGGATTTAGAAAAGTTCTTTGGCAAGCAGGTACACATAGAACTCTACGTAAAAGTGAGTAAAGATTGGCGTCGAAACGACCGCGAACTTCGTCGTTTTGGTTACAAAGAAGATTAAACCCAATATAAATAGATACGCTTTTGGAGTATGTAATTTTTATAGATAATTAAAAATCTATGGAAAAAGCGTATTTTTGCAGCATAAATTAAAGTTATGAGTATAGTTGCTATTGTAGGAAGACCAAATGTGGGTAAGTCCACCTTGTTCAACCGATTGATACAGCGCAGAGAGGCTATTATAGACTCAGTAAGCGGTGTTACCCGTGATAGACATTATGGGAAAGCCTTTTGGAACGGCAAAGATTTTTCGGTTATAGATACCGGTGGATATGTAAAAAGCAGTGAGGATGTTTTTCAACCAGAAATAGATAAACAAGTATTATTGGCTATAGAAGAAGCCGATGCGCTGATCTTTGTGGTAGATGTAGAGACAGGTGTTACAGGGATGGACGAGGAGGTAGCTAATTTGCTTCGAAGAAGTGAAAAGCCCGTGTTTCTTGCCGTAAATAAGGTAGATAACTCTATGCGTGAAAACGATGCAGTGGAGTTTTATTCCTTAGGCTTTGAAACCTATTACACCATTTCGAGCGTAAGCGGTAGTGGAACAGGAGATCTTCTAGACGCAGTAGTGGCAGTTCTACCAGAGGAAGAAGAAAAAGAAGAAGAGGAAATCCCTCGCTTTGCTGTAGTGGGTAGACCAAATGCTGGAAAATCTTCGTTTATAAATGCGCTATTAGGTCAAGAGAGATTTGTGGTTACCGACGAGCCGGGAACCACGAGAGATAGTATAGATACGCATTACGATAGGTTTGGATTTGAATTTAAACTGGTAGATACCGCAGGGATTCGTCGTAAGAGCAAAGTAAAGGAAGACATTGAGTTTTACTCTGTAATGCGTAGTGTACGTGCTATAGAAAATAGCGATGTGATTTTGCTGGTGGTGGATGCTGGTCGTGGATTTGACGGACAGGTGCAAAACATCTTTTGGCTGGCAGAACGAAATAATAAGGGGATTGTAATTCTTATAAATAAATGGGATACGATAGAAGACAAGGATTCTAACGTTACCAAGAAGTTTATCGAGTATATCGAAACGAAAATTAAGCCTTTTACCGATGTGCCAATTGTATTTATCTCGGCGTTGTCCAAACAGCGTATCTACAAAGCGATAGAAACGGCAGTACAGGTATATAAGAATCGAAGCAATCGTGTAAAAACACGAGAGCTAAACGATATTATGCTCTCTATTATCGCATCCAACCCACCTCCTGCACATAAAGCTAAATATGTGAAGGTAAAGTTCTGTATGCAATTACCTATGCCTTATCCAGTATTCGTGTTTTACTGCAATTTACCGCAGTATGTAAAAGATCCATACAAACGATTCATTGAAAATAAACTACGAGAGAAATTCAACTTTAACGGAGTTCCCGTTACCGTCTATTTCAGAAAGAAATAAAACCAAAAGCCTTCGAACCAATCGAGGGCTTTTTTTATTGCATTACACATAAGACTGTTAATCGTTAGAAACATATAGCGAGGGCGGTTATTTTACCATCTTCCGCTCGCACCACCACCTCCAAAACTTCCGCCACCAAAGCTACCTCCACTAAATCCACCGCCTCCGAAACCACCTCTACTGCTGTAGCCGCTACCCGAAGAGCTTCCCATGCTTCCAAGTATTAGCATGTCTAGAAGACTAGGGGATGAATTGCGTCCGCCACTTGAACCGCCACCTCTATTGCGTTTACTCAAGATTATGAGTAGGAGTATAAATAACATAAATAGAAGTGGAAACAAAGCAAAACCATTTGGGATAGGTTTGTCTTGCCCTTCAAACTCTCCATTTAAGATTGCTATAATCCTATCTGTGGCTTGATCTAGACCTTCGTAATATTGATTTTGTTTAAAGTTGGGAATTACCACTTGATTGATCACCTGTTTTGTCATTCGGTCGGTCATTCGATATTCTATGCCATATCCGGTAGCAATGTCGATTTGTCCACCAGGGCCGGTTTTATCTTTTTGTAGCAAGATAAAAATACCGTTGTCTTCTTTTTTTCCGCCAACTCCCCATTCCTGTGCCCATTTAGTTCCGAGCATACTGATGTCTTCGCCATGTAGATCGTCTATAATAACTACGAGAATCTGTGTAGAAGTGCTATCGTCGTATCGGAATAACTTGTTTATTAGCTGTTCTTTTTGTTGTTTGTTTAGCAAGTCCACATAATCGTATACATACATGTTTTTTTGTGGTTTACTTGGAATAATAAACTGTGCCCACATGTTGTTGCTCAACACAAGGAAAACAAGTAGGAATAGGAGCTTTATGCGGTTGCTAAACATGTATATGTGGTTTAACCAAATGAGATGTCATCTGGCAATTCATTCCCTTTTCCTTTCTTAAATGGGAAGTGTTCTTTGAGTTGCTCGCCGGCGCTTAATACGCCATCGATAAGTCCTTTTTTGTAATCTCCTTTTTTGAACTCGTTTATAATAGCATCTTTGGTAGACTCCCAAAAATCTGGAGGCACTACATCATTTATGCCAATATCTCCAAGTATAACTAAGTCCCGTGTATCTATAGCTACGTATAGCAACACGCCATTTCGCTCCCGGGTGTTATCCATTTTTAAAAAATCAAAGATTTTAGTAGCGTGATTAAGCGCATCTTTTCCTGGAGATTTTTCAATATGAATACGGATTTCTCCCGAAGTATTTCGTTCGGCTTGTTGTATTGCCTTGATTACTTCTTGCTGTTCTTCTTGATTAAGAAAGTCTTCTATTTTTGCCATAATCTCGATTTAAAATTCTACCGTTGGCGCTACGCTAGCACCTTCCGCACTTTGAAAGTAGCCTTGCTGTTCAAAGCCAAACATGCTTGCTGCAAGACTGGTTGGGAAACGACGTACCTTGGAGTTAAAAGACTGTACGCTACCGTTGAACCTATTTCGCTCTACATTGATTCGATTCTCTGTTCGCTCTAATTCATTTATCAACTCACTAAAGTTTTCGTTTGCTTTCAAGTCTGGATAGCGTTCAAAAGTGGCTAGAAGTCTAGAAAGAGAACTGCTTACCCCACTTTGTGCTTGCTCAAATTGCGCTAGTTGTTCTGGAGTAATATTGGTTGGATCAATATTTACGGAAGTAGCTTTGCTTCTTGCTTCTACAACCTGTGTCAATGTTTCTTGTTCGAACTCCGCATATCCTTTTGCGGTATTTACAATGTTCGGGATAAGGTCGGCACGGCGTTGGTAGCTGCTTTCTACATTTGCCCATTGGCCTTTTATTCCTTCTTCTAGTGTAACAAGGCTGTTGTTTACGCTAGCGCCCCAGGCTACAAGTAAAACGATAAGACCTAAAATAATAAGTAAAGATTTGTTCTTTTTCATAATGCAGATGGTTGATTGGTTAGAGGTGTTTTTTGATTTCTTTTAATTCGGATTTTATTTTTTTTAGTCTGTTTATTATTTCAAAACGCTCTACGGTATTGGTGAAGTCCTGTTCTAATTTTTTTCTGGCACCATCCAGCGTATAACCTTCTTCGCGAACCAGATAGTAAATCAGCTTTAAGTTTTTGATGTCTTCCTGCGTAAACCTACGTGTTCCTCTTGCATTTTTTTTGGGCTTAAGAATATCAAATTCCTTTTCCCAAAACCGCAGTAAGGATGGATTCACATCAAAAGCTTGGGCTACTTCACCTATCGTGTAGTATCTCTTATCTGGTAAATCTATCTTCTTCATTAGTCTAAGGATTGGTTTTCCTCTTGGGATCTTTCTAATAATTCTGCATATTCCTCGGCGCTAATACTTCCGTAATAGAAATTCATCGGATTTATGCGTTGGTCATTTTTTAGCACTTCATAATGTAAGTGAGGTCCAGTAGAACGTCCAGAACTACCTACATAACCAATGGTGTCGCCGCGTTTAACTCGCTGTCCTCTGCGAACATTGTATTCGTTAAGGTGTGCATATAACGTTACGTAGCCATAGCCATGATCTATGCGGATGTGTCTTCCGTATCCAGCAGTCAATCCATCTACTCGTTTTACCACTCCGTCTCCCGTTGCAAAAACAGGCGTACCTCTAGGTGCAGAGAAATCCATGCCTCCATGGAATTTTCTTATTTTCGTAAAAGGATCTGTTCGATAGCCATAACCAGATGCCATTCGATTCATGTCCTCGTTACGCACAGGTTGAATGGCCGGAATAGCAGCCAGTAGTTCTTTTTCGTTTTTTGCCAATTCTATGATTTCGTCCAGTGATTTAGATTGTACTACAATTTGACGGGTAAGGATATCCAATTTTCTGTTGGTGGCAATAATCATGTTGGAATTGTCAAATCCCTCCAAGTTTCTATAGCGGTTCACACCACCAAAACCAGCGCGACGTTGTTCTTCCGGAATAGGGTTGGACTCAAAGTAAACACGATAAATAGTATTGTCTCGTTCCATTAACTCATCTAGTACCATTCCAGCTTGATCCATCTTCCTGTTGAGTAAATCATACTGTAGCTCAAGATTATTCAGCTCACGACGCAACACTTTTTCTTTTGGAGACTCTAAAAAAGGAATGTTTAAGTAGATAAGGAAAACAAGAAATCCACTTAAAAATACACTTAGAATCGATAATGTAATGATACCGAACTTCCTCGATTTCTTTACTCTAACTCTTTTGTAGGAAAGTGTTTCGCTATCATAATAATATTTTACCTTCGCCATACGTATAAAAAACCTTATTTTTGTGCCTTGAAACAAATCGTTTCAGATGGAAGCATCACACAAATATACTTATTTGTTTGTTTCCGACTGAGATTGGCATACTTAAGTTTAAAAAATAGAACATGACATCAAAAGAAATTCGTGAGCAATACCTCTCTTTTTTCAAATCTAAAGGACATACCATTGTCCCATCTGCACCTATGGTGTTAAAAGGAGACCCAACCTTGATGTTTACCAATGCTGGAATGGTCCCGTTTAAGGAATACTTCTTGGGAAATAAACCGATAAAGCATAAGCGTATAGCAGACACACAAAAGTGCTTGCGCGTAAGCGGGAAGCATAACGACCTAGAAGAGGTGGGAATGGATACCTACCACCATACTATGTTTGAAATGCTTGGAAACTGGAGCTTTGGAGATTATTTTAAAAAGGAAGCCATAGCCTGGGCATGGGAGTTGTTGACCGATGTTTTTGAGATTGATAAGGATAGTTTATATGTATCCATTTTTGAGGGTGATCCAAGCGAAGGTTTAGAAAGAGACCAAGAAGCCTATGATTTATGGCGAGAACTAGTTCCTGCAGATCGTATCATAGAAGGAAATAAAGAAGATAACTTCTGGGAAATGGGCGCACAAGGACCTTGTGGACCATGTAGCGAGATTCATGTGGATATTCGAAGTGCAGAAGAGAAAGCAAAGGTAAGCGGTGCCGATTTGGTGAATATGGACCATCCTCAAGTAGTAGAGATATGGAACTTGGTGTTCATGCAGTTCAACAGAAAAGCCGACGGTAGTTTAGAAAAACTCCCACAGCAACATGTGGATACGGGAATGGGCTTTGAGCGTTTGTGTATGGTTCTGCAAAACAAACAGAGCAATTACGATACCGACGTGTTTATGCCAATCATCCGTGAAATTGAAACGGTAACCTCTACCACCTACGAAAAAGAAGAAGAGGTGGATATAGCCATACGCGTTATAGCCGATCACGTTCGTGCCGTAGCTTTTGCTATTGCCGATGGACAGCTGCCTTCTAACTCGGGTGCTGGATATGTGATTCGGAGAATTCTTCGTCGTGCAGTGCGTTATGGGTTTACATTCTTAAATAAAAAAGAAGCATTTATATACCAATTAGTTCCAGTGCTTTTACGTCAGATGGGCGAAGCATTCCCAGAGTTGGTGAAAGAAAGAAACCTGATTGTAAACGTAATACGAGAAGAGGAAAATTCTTTCCTGCGTACGCTAGAGCAAGGCTTGGTATTGTTAGATAATATTATAAAGCAGCAAAAGCCAGGAGATGTTATATCCGGAGCAAAAGCTTTTGAATTGTACGACACCTACGGTTTCCCAATAGACCTTACCGCATTAATTCTTCGAGAAAGAGGAATGAAGCTAGACGAGAAAGTTTTTGAGGAAGAACTAGAGAAGCAAAGACAGCGATCGCGAGAAGCAACAAAGTTGGTTACTGGAGACTGGGTACAGCTAAGAGAGGACGACGAGCAGGAATTCGTGGGATATGATTTGCTGGAAACCAGCGTGCGTATTGTACGTTATAGAAAAGTGACAAACAAAAAAGAAGGCGATATGTATCAGCTGGTCTTTAACCTTACACCATTCTACGCAGAAGGAGGTGGTCAAGTAGGAGATAAAGGATACCTAAAGGCTTCCAATGGATTGATTTATTACATAGAAGATACCAAAAGAGAAAATAATCTTACGGTACATTACACAAAGACTTTACCGGAGAAGTTAGACGATACGTTTGCTGCAATCGTCGATAAGAATCAGCGATTCCGTTCGGCGGCCAACCATACTGCTACGCATTTACTGCATCAGGCTTTAAAAGATGTTTTAGGCGATCACGTAGAGCAAAAAGGATCTATGGTACATAGTCGTACGTTGCGTTTTGACTTCTCGCACTTTAGTAAACTTACCGAGGAAGAACTGAAGGGGGTCGAAGGTTTTGTGAATTCTAGAATTCGTGAAGGTCTAGCACAGGAAGAGCAGCGAATGATTCCTTACGATATGGCTATTGACCAAGGTGCAGTAGCATTATTTGGCGAGCGTTATGGCGATACGGTGCGAACCATAAAGTTTGGAAACTCTATGGAGCTTTGTGGAGGAACGCATGTGGAAAATACCAATGACATTTGGCATTTTATTATCACCTCTGAGTCTGCAGTAGCTGCAGGAGTTAGGCGTATAGAGGCAATCACTGCAGATGCAGCAAAACAGCACTTTATGGTTCACGACACATTGTATAAAGAGGTGAGGAAGTCTTTAAACAATACAAAAGAACCGCTAGAAGCTATCCAACAGCTAAAGGAAAGAAATGCTAGTTTAGAAAAACAAGTGCAAGAGTTGTTAAAGGATAAAGCGAAGAGCTTAAAACAGCATCTTAAATCTGAATTTAAAGATGTGAATGGCATTCAGTTGCTTACCCAAAAAGTAGATATGGATGCTAGCTCTATCAAGGATTTGGCTTTTGAATTGGGTGGCGAGGTTAAAAATGCCTGTATGCTATTTGGTTCGGATGTAGATGGGAAGGTTACGCTTACTTGCTATATAGATAAAGATTTAGCAGCGGCTAAGAACTGGAATGCTGGAGCTATTATAAGACAGTTGAGTAAACACATTCAAGGAGGTGGAGGAGGCCAAGCGTTTTTTGCAACAGCAGGAGGCAAGGAGCCAAAAGGCATCGAGAAAGCTTTTAACGAGTTTGAGGAAATATTTTCCTAAAACTGGAGTTATTAGATAAGATGTTGCAAAGGAATTGGAAACGTATTGTTAAGAACCAATGCGTTACGCCTAAACTTTTGTATGCTTGTTAAATTTTAAAAACAACCTTTATGCGATTTATATTAAGTGCATTAGTAGTAGCTTTATTTTTATCCTGTAGTAGTGATGATAGGGCATTAACCTATCCGAATACGCCTGGTTTAGCTTATGCCGAAAGCGAATTTGATTTTAAAAACACCTATAGTGCTTTACGAACAAACATACAGCAAGCAAACTATCAGTTTCATAAAGAAATAGACTTTAAGAAGTATGCTGAATCGTATAGAAGGCGAAGTAGAGAAACTAAAATGATCTTGTTTAGCAACCCGTCTTTAGAGGCGATGCTAATCCAAGAAACCCCAGAAATAGGAATAGAATTTCCATCACGTATGTTAACCTACGAGGATCGGGATAGGTATGTGCTAGTAGCTTATAACAATGTAGAGTACCTGAGCAGAATGTATGGCTTAAACAATACGGGAGCGGTGCAGAATATGGAATACTCCCTGTCTCAAATCGCATCGAATGTAGCGGGAAATATGACGTTGAAGAACGAAACTGCGTTTGCAGGAATAAATACTATAACGGTTTCTAGTACGCATTCCTTTAATCAAGTATTTAATCATTTACGCAATGCTATTGCCGATAATCCAGAAATGGATTTAATAGCAGATGTAGACCATCAGTTGAATGCGCTTTCCGTTGGCGTAAATATTCGTGCCAATAGAGTGTTGTTGTTTACTACTGGAGAGTTAGAAGCAAATATGGTAGATCGTCATCAACTGTCTACAATCGATTTACCTCTTAGGATTTTAGTATGGGAGGACGAGAACAATAGAGTTAAAGTTTCTTATACAAACTTGAATACTATAAAGGACCGTCACCAAATGGATTCGAATATAGGGAAGTTAGAAGAGGTAAAAAGAATGTTAGCAGAACTGGTTGTAGAAAGCGCTAACTAAGAGGATATATTGATCCAGGCTTTTTTATTTGTCTGGTAAGAGCTTAAAGGATATTCTATGATATGGGCTGGGTCCCATATTAGCAATCGCTTGGCGATGTGCTTTCGTAGGGTATCCTTTATTTTTTTCCCATCCATATTCCGGGTATTCCTTCCCAATTTCTGCCATAAAGCGATCTCTAGCGTTCTTTGCTAGAATTGAAGCTGCGGCGATATGAAGGAACTTGGCATCTCCTTTTACTACGCATTCATGTTCGATCTTTGGGAAGTCTTTAAAGTAGTTTCCGTCTACGGCGATAAATTCTGGTTCTAAATCTAGCTTTTCAATAGCTAGATGCATAGCCAAAACAGCAGATTGAAGAATATTTATCTTGTCAATTTTGTTATTATCCACATGAACTACGGCATAGCTAATGGCTGCTTCCTTAAGAACCGGTTCTATCGTCATACGTTGCTTAGCAGTTAGCGCTTTAGAGTCGTTAAGTAGGGGATGGGTGAAGTCTTCTGGCAAAATGATAGCCGCTGCCGTTACAGGACCTGCCAAGCAGCCTCTGCCAGCCTCATCGGTGCCACATTCTAGTCTTCCAGCTTGTAATCTTGCGTGTAGCATTATATTAAGGAACTACCGTCAAACAAGAAAGGAAGCAGATCTTTTATAGAGTCTACTTGTACTATAGGGCCTTCTTCCCCCATAAAGTGAATGCGAATACCTTGCTTTTGTTTTGTTTCATATTCAGCCAGTGACTGTCTACATGCGCCACAAGGAGAAGTAGGGTAGTCTATCTTCTTGTTCAATGAACGAACGGTTACTGCTAAATCCGTAAAGATAGCATTAGGATTTATTGCTCCTGCGTGAAATATAGCAACCCGCTCTGCACATAAACCAGAAGGGTATGCAGCATTCTCCTGATTGTTTCCTACGTATACATTTCCTTCGCTGTCTAGAATCGCAGCTCCTACCAAGAATTTAGAGTAGGGCGCATGGGCTTTCTCTCTTACTTCTTGCGCCTTAGCCATAAGGCTTTGGATCTCCTTTGGAGCTTTGTCTAAGCTGTCGTACTGTATGTAACTAAATTGAAAGGTTTTTTTCATAGCAAAAAAATAGTGATGTAAAAATAAGACTTGTAATATGAATCTCTAGTCAAGATCCAAAAAGTTTATTTTTACATCACTATTAATTATAATAGTGTTTAAAACATATTAGTTGTTTTCCTTGAACGCTCCGTCTCCGAAGTTAAAGGTCAATCCAAAACGCAAGGTTCCTTCTAGAGGGTTATTGGTTTTAGATGTGGAGAACAAGTAAGACACATCTAAATTGATGGTAGTGTATTTGAATCCTGCTCCTAAAGAAAAGAACTCTCTAGCACCTTTCTCTTCACTCTCATTAAAGTATCCTGCACGAAGTGCAAACACATCGTCATACCAGTATTCTGCACCTAGTGCCCATGTGAACTCCTTCATCTCTTCACTAAACCCATCTGGTGCATCGCCAAAGGATTTAAATACTCCAGAAAACCATCCAATATCATTGTAATCGTCTATTTTTCTGCGGTTCTCATCGATTTCACCATCTATCAGTTCTGGTGGGGTAGGTACTAGTAGTTTGTTGAACTCCGCCGTAACACCTACTTTGTTGTGTGCATCCAAAATAAAATCATATCCAACACCTACACCAAGATTGGTAGGTAGGAAAGCACCATCCGTTCTATTGTCGTATTTCATTTTAGGACCTAAGTTAGAGATATTGAATCCAGCTCTCCATCTCCCATCAAACTTTTCATGTACTTGTGTAGGGCTTTGGTAGTATCCAGCAATGTCTACTGCCAGAGAGTTTGCTGCCGAGGCATCGTCAAACCCAGATTGTAGTTTTAAGTCCGAATGAATATAACGTCCGGCTATGGCCATAGCAAACTCATCGCTTAGGCGTAGTGAATAGGAAATATCTAAGGCTAACTCATTGGGTTTAGCAATAAATGCAGGGCTATCAAAAGACTCTCTAAGCTCTATCTCGCCATTACTAAAGTAACGTAAGCTTGCTCCTACAGCACTTCGTTCATTTAGTCTGTTGTAATAAGATATGTTTCCAAGGAATATGTCGTTTACCAGCTTGCTTAAGTAAGGAGTATAAGTAAGTCCTATTCCTTGTTTAGATTCAGAGAAAACAAGCTTTGCTGGGTTCCACTGCTGTGCAAAGGCATCGGTAGAGGTTGCTACCCCCATATCGCCCATTGCTGCCGATCTTGGGTCTGCTGCTATCGAGAGAAAAGGTACCGCAGTGGTTATTGCTCTCTTGGGCCCTTGAGCCATAGCTTTTAGTCCAGTCATGGCAAGTAGCGTGAATACAATGTATTTCTTCATAGTAAAAATTGTTTTAGCAAATATAATTTTAATTATTAAAGGATAACCAGTTTTTCAAATTTTTCGGTTCTCTGGTTAGTTAACGTAGATTTAACTGAAATCTTATATATGTAGACGCCTTTTCCTATTCGATCGCCAAAATCATCTCTACCATCCCAGATAATGTCTCTAGATAAAAACCCATCCGTGGTGATTAGCTGGTTGGTAGACCAAACTATTTTTCCAGTAACAGTAAGTACTTGAACTTGAACATCCAACGGCTCGTACGGACGATTGTGCTCAAACCAAAACTCGGTGTAATTTACAAACGGATTCGGATAATTCAATACACGGGTTATTTCTAAGTTGTCATTCTCGGCTACTACAAATTCAATTTCAGAAGTAGAAGAGTTGTTGTATACATCCCAAGCTTTTAGCTTTAGCGTATGTAGTCCTTCTTCTAGGTCTTTGAATTGATATTGTAAGCTGCCTTTGGTGTAGTCATCCACATCGGATTGATAATATTCATTAAGCTTTATCGGATTGGATTCATCGCCATCTAAAAATGCTAAAATATCATGCCCAATTCCACTAGAGGTGTTTATTCCGCTGTCGTCCTCTAGCTTGGCTATAAGAATAGGAGAGTTGTTCGTAGTAGCACCAGGCGCAAAAGTTTCATCATTAAAATACAATTGAATTTCTGGCCCTTGGCTGTCGTCCGCAGCATTCTCGTTTATGCCTCCTACCTGAATGCTATTGTTATAGCCCGTTCGATCTTCCAATACGCCATCTCGTTTTGTATAAAAGCTTATCCGTCCATTACCCAATTCTGATCGAATATCCCTAGGTGCAATAAACTCTATGTCGAAAGCCCCATTGTTTACCGTTGCTTGTCCGTTAAAAATAATCTCACCTAAAGTGATGAAATCCAGAATCAATAACTCCCCGGCACTGTTTCTAGTACCATCATTCCCTAATGTAGTTCGGTCTATTTCTTTGTCGAACACCTTGGTTTCTAGGATACCATTATAGTTGGACAGTTGGTTTCCGTTTTCGTCGGTTACAATTCCAGATAGCTTTACTTTTCCTAATGCTTCAATTGGTGTATTGCTTGCATTGCTGATTGGTGTGTCGTTTATTTGAGTCAAGGCAACGCTTGGTTTTGCTTGTGCTAAATGCATCGCTGGATCGCCAATATAGAAAACCACACGTCTTAGTCTATCGCCAATCACGTTTTTTGATCTTCGTAATGCCTCAGCAGGTGTATTGTAATCAAAGGTATCGTATCCGAATATCTCTGGAGTCATTATTAAATTAAACTCCACACCCAAAGAAACACTTATGGCTCTTGTTGTTGTTATGAGGGATACGGCACCACCTCTAGGATTCCAGTAGGTGAGTTCGCCAGCAGTAATTCGCTGTGGATAATCGAACTTGGTAAATTCGCAAGTAACGGTTATAAACAGCGGGTAGCGATTGGTGTTGTTTAGGTTATTGGCATCGTTTTGCGTATAAATAAACTCATGTGCCAAACCATCCTCTCCTCCGTGTCCAAAATAATTCACTACGAGTCCACCCACTTCTATGGCTTCCGTAATCGCTTTATTTACGTCTGGATATCGGTTTCCACCCGCAGAAGTTTGCTGTACATAAGAATCTGCAAGAATCTTCTTGACGTTGAATGCTGGTTTCTTCTCAGATATTTCGTCGCTTAAGTTGTTGAGAGTTCTTTGAATGGATTCGAACTCATAGGTTTTGTCCACATCATCGGAAATCGTAATGATGTTATTTCTCCAACTTCCGAAGGACGCTTCTTTTTGATAGTTAATGGCTTTGTCTACCATAGCATTTGCTAGGCTTACTTCGTCTGCTATAATCCTTCCTACGGCGAGGTCTAGCTTGTCGCTAGGTGCCATGCTCCCTTCATTGTTGTCCAACATGCCAAAAAAGTCGTCGGACATATAAGAGCTATAATTACTGGTGCTCTGCACGGTGTGGAAAGTGGGAACAATATTGTTGTTGTTTTCCCAACGGGTTTTATAATCTACCGATGTGTCGCCAAATAAAGCTAGGTATTTTACTCGGTTGCCTGGGGTAGAGGCATTGTTGTAAACATATCGCACCAAGTTTCGAATGGCTGCTATGTCTTGTTTTCCAGAACTGAACTCCTGATAAATATCGTCGGTGGTGAGTACCTTTACGTTTAGGTTGTTTACAGCTATATGATGGTTGGCCAATCGAATAGCTGGCTGTACAAGCTTTGGGGAAGTGATTATTAGATAGTCTATATCTTTAAAGTTCCCTTGCGAATCTCGTAGGATAGTTCCTTTTATATTTTGATTTCGTACCATAGGATTTTCTGCAGCTATTGGCTCGTAGTAATCATTAGCATGCACAGCTATATACTGTCGCGTTTCTCCTAAGTTGGTTTTCCACTGCAAATTGCTAGAACCATTGTTCTGTTTACTCTGAATGTTCTGCCAATCGGTTATATCCCAAACTTCACTTATGTTTTGTGCGTTGCTCATGCGATATTCTCCAATACCAAACATGTTTTTTACTTCCTTGTTGTTGAATAGGAACTGTTCGTTTTTACCTTTTAAATGCTCCAAGGCTTCTATTCTAATGTAATCAATATAAGCTGTACTAGAAGGATTTCCATTATTGTTGTACTGCATTGTCACTTGAAAATTATTACTGCTTGCAGCTAAGGTCTCTTCTAAGTCTCGTGTTACAAGGAATACAGGATCGTTGATTGGAGAGTAGGTGAGCATGTGATTCTCTTGTCCATTTAGATCTATCCGCATGGAGGTAGAGGAGGAAGATACCGCTCCAGTTTTAATGGTAACCGTATATTCGCTGCCTAGAACTATATCTGAAAAGTTGAAATCGAAATTTTGTTGGTTTTGAATGTCAAATCTATTTCCAAACCAACGTCTACCTACTTTAGCAGGCGAAAAGTCATCCTCCTCATGAAATTGGGCACTATGGTAGGTAGTGATAATCTCCGAAGCATTTCCAGATGGCTCTTGCATGTTTTGGATGCGTAATCCTGGCTCTCCTTCTACGGTGATGTAATAATAGCTCTCGTCGCTATAAGGATTGATGTGGCTATCGTTCTCTTCATTATAGGTTCTAGTTCCTTCTGCATAAAATAAAATATAGTCCGAATTGTCAAACCTACTGCTGCTATTCGCTACTACTTTCAATGCGATCTGTGGCGGGTCTATAGGGGCATTTGCTTCATTTGCTAGCGGAAGCGCATCTCCACCATGCCCGTATATTTTTATTTGGCTAGGCGTTACATTCTGTAGGTCTATTCCTATTCTGGAGAGAAAATTTCCGTCTATTTTATGTATGCCAGACTTTTCTACTTTAAATTTATACCACGTCCCAGAAGCAAATATGGAATTTGCCTCTATAGTATAATTACTTGCATTGTATGTGGTTCTATTGGAGGGGTTGTAATTGTAGTTTAGATTAAATGAAACTATTTTACTATAGGTCCCGTTGCGATTTATAATAGGGCTATAGGTCAAAGTGGTGTAAAGCTGGTCTCGACCTCTAGAAGTTTCTATCTTGTAGGTGAGTTGACTAGGGACGGCACTTTTGTTTAACTTATTTAGCTCCTCCGTAGTTAAGGCTTCATATCTAAGGTTTTCTAATCGAACAGAGCTTGGATCGGCTATGTTTTGATCTACCCATGTTTCGCTTACCTCTATGTTCTCGCGACTTAATCTATGAAAGGCCGATGGGCGCAAGGATTCCTCTTTACTTTCTTTGCTAAATGCGGGTCTGCTTGCGCTGCTGCCCATAGCTTTGGAAGCATCTTGAACAATGCCAGGCTCCCAGTTAGTAGTGAAGCTCTTCTGAATTTGTGCCCAAGAACTAGTAGTTATGAGCAGGCTGAACAGTATGTGAAATAGACTTTTATTCATTCTTGTAATTAACGACTAATTATATGTATTTAAGATAACTATAAGTATGCTAAAATACATAAAGCTACTATTATAAACGCATTTATCTACCGAAGCTTTCAAAAATCGGAAAGTTTTAATTTATATAGATTCACCAAGACTATTGATATTATAGTGGTTTATGGAGTATAATTCTCTTCCATTGGAAGCTATGTTATTATAAGGTCGCATACTAAAAGTCTGTAAGTTGCGTTGTACTATTGAGGCAAGAATAGTGAGTTGTTGTATAATTAAAATTTCTGATTAAATTTCGTCAGAAATAGGATGTTGTACGAAACTAAATGCTAATATTTGCATGAGAAGCATTAAGTAATTGGGTTTGAATTCTTAAATATTTAAATAAGTCTTGCTAATTAAATGTTAATTGTTATATTGCAATTCTAATATCATTTTCATATAGATTAATTATGAACTTAAAGTCTAGAAGTTTTATACGTTTAGCCGTTGTCTTTTGTGTTACAAGCCTATTTGTAGGTTGTAATAAATCGAAGGACTACTCGAAGGTTTCAAGAGGTACAGGATGGGATCTTAACTCCAAAGATGGAGGATTTAAATTCGATCCTAAGTTTAAAGAACAACCAACTGGACCTGGTTTGGTTTTTATTGAAGGAGGTACATTTACCATGGGTAAAGTACAGGATGATCCTTTAGGTGATTGGAATAATACGCCAACACAACAGCACGTGCAGTCCTTTTATATGGACGAGACGGAGGTAACCAACCTTATGTACCTAGAGTATTTAGATTGGATGAAGCGTATCTTCCCGCCAGATGAGCCTGGTTACGAGAATATTTATAATGGTGCGTTACCCGACACTTTGGTGTGGCGTAATCGTTTGGGTAATAATGATGTGATGACAGAAAACTATTTACGTCACCCTGCGTATGCTCAATATCCAGTAGTTGGAGTTAGTTGGATTCAAGCTATGGAGTACAGTAAGTGGCGTACCGATCGAGTTAACGAAATGATGCTAGATCAAGAAGGCTATACTGCAAAAGGAGCCCGTCATAGAGCTAAAGCAGGGGAGACCTTTAGTACCGAAACCTATCTTAATGCACCAACTCAGGCGTATGGAGGAAATGATTCCATAACAAGAGGGGGTAAAGAATCCGATAGAATAGCGAAGAAAAGTACAGATAGCACGAACTTATATGCACAAAAGAAAGACGGAGTAATATTGCCGTCCTATAGACTACCTACCGAGGTAGAGTGGGAGTTCGCTGCATTAGGAATGTCCGATATGCGTGAGTACAATCAGTACCGTGGTAGAAAAAAATATCCTTGGGATGGTAGTTATACGCGTTCAGGGAATAGAAAAATTGCTGGCCAACAACTTGCAAACTTTAAACAAGGAAAAGGAGATTATGGTGGGATTCCAGGATGGAGTGATACTGGTGCGGATATAACGGCAGAAGTAATGTCGTATCCGCCAAACGACTACGGGCTGTATGATATGGCAGGTAACGTAGCAGAGTGGGTAGCCGATGTGTATCGTCCGATGATTGATGATGAGTATAGCGACTTTAACTATTTCCGTGGAAATATTTACACTAAAAATAAAATTGGTGAGGATGGAAAAGTACATATAGTAACTCGTGAGGATATGGTGTACGATACCTTGAGTAACGGTAAGATAATAGCTCGTAACCTACCAGGAGAAATACAGCAGGTACCATTGGAAGATGCAGATATGTACTTGCGTACTAACTTCTCGGAAAGCGATCAACGTGATTTCCGTGATGGAGATAAAATGTCTACAAGAAACTACCAAAGCTTTGGGTTTGAAGGAGAAGATGAGGGAACTCGTATGTACGATTCACCACAGCATAATGTAAGTGCAGATTCTACCGGGTTGGCATTGCAATATGATAAATCAAATTCTAGAAAAACACTGATCAACGATGAGGTGCGTGTATACAAAGGTGGATCATGGAAAGATAGAAACTACTGGCTAGATCCTGCACAGCGTAGATACTATCCGCAAGATATGGCAACCGATTTTATTGGTTTCCGATGCGCAATGTCTCGTGTAGGTTCTAAATCACAAGACAAAAAAAGAAAACGTAATTAATCCATTTTTTAGATTAAATTTAAAGCCTCTCTATTGTAATAGGGAGGCTTTTCTTATAGAAAAATCATCCATAAATTATATTGTATATGACTATTGCTCAGATTCATCAGGGCTTTTTAAATTCCGAAAGCTTATCCACCGATACGCGTACTATTCTTCCTGGTGCCATGTACTTTGCCTTATCGGGCGAGAATTTCAATGGAAATCAATATGCGCAACAGGCTCTAGATAAAGGCGCGAGTTATGTGGTGATAGATGATCCGCAGGTTTATGATAAAGAAGATAAACGGATGCTTCTAGTGGAGGATGCCTTAAAAGCCTTACAGGGCCTAGCAAGCTATCATAGGAGTTATCTTGGACTGCCTATCATTGCGTTAACAGGTAGTAATGGCAAAACCACCACCAAGAACCTTATCCGTCAAGTGCTTTCTCAACAGTTCAATATCCAAGCTACCAAAGGGAATCTTAATAATCATATAGGTGTGCCGCTTACCTTGCTTTCTATGACAGAGGAGCATGATTTGGGTTTGGTGGAAATGGGCGCCAATCATCCTGGAGAAATCGATTTGTTATGTAGCATAGCGCAACCAAACTACGGATATATTACAAACTTCGGTAAAGCCCATTTAGAAGGCTTTGGGAGCTTGGAAGGGGTGATTAATGCTAAGACGGAGCTTTATCGTTATTTGGAGTCCAAAGGAGGATCTGTATTTGTCTGTAAGAATGATGACAAGCAAATGGAGCTAAGTAAAACTCAAGATAGGATTTTATTTGAAAGTGGGGATTCCGATGCGTTCGACTTTCAGTTGCTAACAGCCCAGCCTAGGCTACGATTCCGATATAAGAAAAGCGAAGTAACCACAAATCTAGTTGGTGCTTATAACTTTTTGAACTGCATTGCGGCAATGGCTATAGGAGCCTATTTTGGCGTATCGGAAAAGAAACTTATCCAGGCGGTTTCTTGCTATACGCCTGAGAATAATCGCTCGCAGATTATCAAGACGGATAAAAACACTTTGTTGTTAGATGCTTACAATGCTAATCCTACTAGTATTCGTGCCGCTATAGATAGTTTTGTTGCTGAGGAGGATGCTGTTAATAAAACAATGATTCTTGGGGATATGCTAGAATTAGGGGACTTTGCATATCAGGAGCACCAAGCGATTGTTGATATGCTGGCTGCTTATACCTCTATTAAGGTATATTTAGTAGGTGAAAACTTTAAAAAAACCCAAACAAAGTCTTCGCATATTTCGTTCTATAATAACCGAAATGCGTTGGAACTTATGTTAAAAGAAGAGGCTATAGAAGCAAATTATATATTACTTAAAGGATCTCGGGGAATAGCATTGGAAAAGCTTATCGAGTATTTATAGTATCGATCGCCCTCTAATTGCAATCGATTACTCTAACAAGGTTCTGAATGTTTTTTCTTTTAGTTCACGGTATTTCTCTAGGTACTGTAAGTATCTATTTCTAAACTCTTCGTGTTTGTTAAGGTAAAATATATCACAATCTACATCGTCGCATTCTTGCGAGTCCGATATAGAGGGGGCGTAGTTGTAAAACGAGCTTAATTCCTCTTTATTCTCTTCTTGTTGTTGCTTTATAACTTCCGCTAATTTTATATTGGTGGTATGTTTTTTTACTAAAGCAGCTAGGTATTCGAGCTCTTTTGTAATATAATCTAGATGGTTGATCCAATTCTTTAGCTCGAATGTATCTTTCTTATTGATTATTTCACCCTCTGATTCATGATTAAAAAACTGTGTCATAGTCTATAATTTTTAGCGTAGCTTTTTAAGTTACACATAATTAGTCTTGGTAATTTAAAAATCTTACAGATTATAAATTTGAAATGTTCTTCAAAGTTAATGACTTTATTTCACTTATTATAATTTCAGGATGGAATTTGGCTGGCTTTTTCCCTTTTCATATATAAAAGTAGGCTGGTATATGGATATGGTAGAAGTGGTGGAAGGGCTTAAAATAAAATAAGGCTTATCAGGAAACTGATAAGCCTTATTGTTGTGGGCGCGAAGGGATTCGAACCCCTGACCCCTTGGGTGTAAACCAAGTGCTCTGAACCAACTGAGCTACGCGCCCTTGCTTTATAAGCGATGCAAATATACAACGCTAATTTTAATAAACAAGCAAAAGTAAATTTATTTTTTTGTGGGTCATACTGGATTCGAACCAGTGACTTTTACCTTGTCGAGGTAACACTCTAAACCAACTGAGTTAATGACCCCTACATGCAAAAATCGTCTAAAGACTAACCCAGACGATTTTTATTATTTGTGGGCGCGAAGGGATTCGAACCCCTGACCCCTTGGGTGTAAACCAAGTGCTCTGAACCAACTGAGCTACGCGCCCTCTCTTTTTAAGACTTGGCAAATATAGGCTCACTATTTTTAATAAACAATGCTTTTGCAAAATAAAATTATAAAATCTCCGAAACTATGAAATTACTCCCTCCAATAAAAATCATATCCTTCTTTGTACTATTCTCTATCGCAGCTTGATAGGCTTTGGAAGTAGTCGGATAAGTAATTCCTTTAAGCCCATATTTACTCGCAATAGTTTGTAATTCTTTTACGTCCAATGCCCTGTCTATGGCTGGTGCACAAAAATAATAGATCGCTTGTTTAGGTAAAAGTGCTAAGATCCCATCCGCTTCTTTATCAGAAACCATTCCTATTACTATATGTAATTGCTCGTACTTTTGCTTTTTGATTTGTTCTGCCACTCGTAATAGGGCGTGTGCATTATGTGCGGTATCGCAAATAGTAAGTGGGGTTTCTTTTAATACTTGCCACCTTCCCATAAGTCCAGTATTTTTGACTACCCGCTTTAAACCATTGGATATTGTCTTTTCTGCTATGCTATACTTTAGATTTAAGTTATTAAGTACCTCTATCGCTTTTATAACGGTTCGTGCATTGTACTCTTGGTAAAGGCCTTTTAAATCTAATTTGTGTAGCAAAGCTTGATCGTGGTTTACATAATGAGTGCTTGCTTCATTACGCATGGCTATATCATGGAAAATTGGTTTCGTTTCATCGGTATATTCACCGATTACCACTGGGGTATTTCTTTTAATTATTCCAGCTTTCTCTTTCGCGATTGCTTCTAAAGAGTTGCCTAAAACACCAAGGTGATCCAATCCAATATTGGTAATTATGGATAGTAGGGGGGTAATGATATTGGTACTGTCTAGTCTTCCTCCTAGGCCAGTTTCAATGATAGCGATATCCACTTTACTTTTTGCAAAATAATCGAATGCCATTCCTACGCTCATTTCAAAAAACGAGAAGGCGTTTTGTTTTAGAAAACCTCGGTTTGTATCTATGAATTGTACTACTGCTTCTTCGCTTATGAGCTCGCCATTTACTCTTATTCTTTCTCTATAGTCTTTTAAATGTGGCGATGTGTAAAGACCTACTTTGTAGCCTGCTTCTTGTAGGATGGATGCAAGCATATGGCTTGTGGAGCCTTTACCGTTGGTTCCAGCAATATGAATGCTGTCAAACTGCTTATGTGGGTGTTTTAAGTGCTTGTCTAGCTTTTCAATATTATCTAGCCCAGCATTGAAGGCTACTTTTCCAAGTTTTTGATACATGGGTAGTTGTTCCACCATCCATGTAATGGTGTTCTTGTACTCTTGTGTCATTTAAGTTTTTTGTTCTGCTTACTCCGAGAGGGAGAAGTTATATATTATTGTCCCTATCTGTTGCGCTGGCGCATTAGCATCTGCATTGAAGCGTGTAGCCATTGCTGCTCTTCGAGCTGGATCTAATAAACAAGGGGCATTGTTTGTAGTTCCTCTATATCCAGGAGTTGCGCTTACTACTTCTCCATTTCTATTTACTACAATGCGTACAACTACCCGTCCAGATTCGTTACACTCTTGTTTGAATCGCTGTTTATTTAAAGCTCTTCTTCCTCCTAGGTTGTAGTTTTCATCACCATCTAAGCCTTTGCCTTGTCCGTAATAACTACTTGCATTAGGGTCGCCAGAAGGATCGCCTTTGTCGCCAGCGGCCTTATCATCTCCTTCACCTCCTTTGGCGCTGCCATCGGATTTTGGAGCGTTTAGCAAATTAGAAATGGCGTCGCTCGTGGATTTATCTGGTTCTGGTTCCGGCTCCGGTTCTGGCTCGGGCTCTGGAACTGGCGTTTTCTCTACAGGTTTAGACTGTGTTTTAGGCTCTTCTTTCTTTTTGTTTTCTATAACTGGTGCATCCATTATATCTTGTGTAACCACTTCCTCTTCTATCTTTGAAGATTCTGATTCTGGGGTTGCAGTGGTAGTTTTATTGGGTGCGCTTTCTATTGGTTTTTCTGGTTGTACTGTGCCAGAACCTACATCGCTTACACCAAAGTTTACCGCAATACCTTTCCGCTCTGGAGGATCCATATAACGTAGTCCAAAGAGAATAAGACACAAGGCCAACAATATAAATATGACTATTGTTAGCGTCATGCTTTTTCTTTTATGTGTGGTATTTAGTAAATTCATCTTGGTTTACTCTGGTCTTACGGCCAACACTATTTTATAATTGTTTTTGTTTGCGATATCCATTACAAATACAGCTTCTTCTATAGGAACGCCTTCTGCAGTACGCAGTAGTACAGTAGGTTCGTTAGCGTCTTTTAAGACTTGATTCAACCTTCCTGAAATCTGATTTTTTGCTATTTGCTGGTCGTCTATATAAAAAGCTAAATCCTTGCTTATGCTTATCGACACCTGTTGTACATTGGTGGTTTTTCCTTGAGCTTTTGGCAGGATTAAATCCAATGCATTGGGTGTAATAGCTGGGGATGTTAGTAAGAAGAAAATCAGCAATAAGAATATAACATCGGTCATTGAGCTCATATTGAACTCTGCACTAACTTTATTTCGTCCTCTAAAATTCATTATGCTGGTTCGTTTAATAGATCTAGGAAGTCTACCGCATTCATTTCCATTTGGTACACTATCTTATCCGTTTTTACTACTAAGTGGTTATAGCCTATATAAGCAACAATACCCACTATCAATCCTACTACTGTAGTCGTCATTGCAGTATATATTCCTTCTGCTAACGCACCCATTTCTGCTTGTCCGCCACTGCTAGATAGCTCGTGGAATGCAAGTACCATTCCTATTACCGTTCCCAAGAATCCAATCATGGGCCCCGCTCCTGCAATAGTAGCTAGGATGCTTACGTTCTTCTCTAGTTTATATACTTCTAGTTTTCCAGCGTTTTCTATGGCTGTATTTATATCCTCTAAGGGACTGCCAATTCTAGAAATCCCTTTGGCCGTGATGCGCGATACAGGGGTGTCTCGGTGTGTACAAAGCTGTGTGGCGCCTACTAGATTTCCACTGGCTATATGTTCCTTTATTTGATTCATGAAATTCGCATCTTCTTTGGAAGCTGCTTTAATGGCGAAGCTTCGTTCAAAATAAAGATAGATAGCGATAAATAATAGGACGAGCAAGACTGCAATGATGATGCTTCCTGCTATTCCCCCTTGGAATAATAATTCCATTAATGATAAGGTTTTTTCTTCACTTACCTCAGCTAGTTCTTGTGCGCCAGAGTCACCATCTTGAAAAAAGTATTGGAACATATTTTCTGTTTTAAATAATAACGATTTATAATACAAATATTATACGCGGGTGTATAATTTTCGATGCTAAAAGTAACAAAACTAAACCAATTCTACATAGTATTTTACTAAGTACCTTAGATATAGTTTATTTTGTGTGTAAGTTAACGCTTTTGCACTTACTAGGTGCCATAGCATTTGCCAGAACTATGATTTCTGCTAGCACCTGTATAACTTTTTAAGCAATTAACTTGCCCTCTATGTCTCAAAACACCCAATAACCCGAAAACTAGCGCTTCTTTAAACTCTACCACTTCTTTTTTTGGAATAACCCATTTTACTTCCTGGCTTAGACATTGGATTAGAAAGTCATTGTATGCGCCACCACCGGTTACAAGAACGCGACTGTTGTCCCTTACAGATCCACTTATTTTATTTGCAATATGAATGGTGTAGGTATGTAGTATGTCTTTTGGGGGTAGTTTACTATTAGTAAGCATTGGGAATACCTTTTCCTCTACCCATTCTCGACCCAATGATTTAGGAGGTGGTTTGTTGTAAAATGCTAGGCTATTTAATTTATCAAGTAGCGACTTATCTAATTTGCCACTAGCTGCAAGCATTCCTCCTTTATCGAATTTTTGTCCTAATTTATTTGCATAATGATTCAATATCATGTTTACCGCACCAATGTCGTACGCGATTCGCTCTTCGTTTTGTTCGAAGGAGATATTGGCAATGCCTCCGAGGTTTAGACAATAAGTATACTCAGAAAATAAAAGTCTGTCGCCAATAGGAACCAAAGGAGCACCTTGACCGCCAAGAGCAACGTCTTGCGTTCGAAAATCGCATATTACAGGAATATCAAAAGCATTCGCAAACTCTGGAAGATTCCCTATTTGGGTGGTGTAACCTAAATCAGGACGGTGTTTTACCGTGTGCCCATGACTGGATATAATATCTAATTTTATTATTTTATTTTCTTCAATAAACCTTTCAGCCTGCCTTGCTAAATACCTAGAGTATTTTTCATCCAAATTATTAAGCGCCACTTCGTCAAGTAGAATACTGTTTTTTAGCAGTGCTTGCCACTCTTCTGTATAATCCAATGTTTCTGTGTGGAGTATTTCATATCGCCATTGTTTGTATGCAAAATCAATTCTTACATAAGCGAAATCTAAGCCATCTAAGGAGGTGCCACTCATCATTCCTAATACATAATATGAAGTCATAATGTTCTGTTTGCTCTTTTGAATTCAATAGGCTAATTTATAAAACTAATACTCGGAAACCTTTCTATTCGATGCTTTTAAGTATCAATTTATTTATGAAATTGGCTTTTAAGTAGTTAAAGCTATGTGAAAAAGGAAAAATCGAGTATATTTACACATTAGAGTGTGAAAATATCAATGTGCAATGAGGAATAATGTTTTAGTTATACTATTGTTTAGTGCTTTCTTACTAACCGGTTTAGAAGGGAGTGCGCAAAATTCCTTTTGGGAGAAAACCACTGTAAATAAATTGAAAAATAAGGCGCTATCTGAAAGAGGTAGTGAGCTTACATCTTTTGATTTGTATGCATTGCATACATCAGGTTTTAAGAGAGAGCTTAAGAAAGCACCAAATCGCTACTCCCATACTTCGGATGTGGTGGTGAGTTTGCCGGTAGGCGATGGCGAGATGCAACGTTTTATGGTTTTTAATGCTCCTGTAATGGCGCTATCGCTTCAAGAAAAATATCCGAGTATCCAGGCGTACGTCGCACAGGGCTTAGATGACCCAACAGCAATTGCTAGAATCAGCGTATCCAATATAGGAGTACATGCCATGATAAGTTCGGGTAGCTTCTCTACCATATACATAGATCCATATACAAAGGACAATAAATCCTATAGTGTTTATACCACTAATTCACTTTTGTCTAGAGAAGATACTTTTCAATGCTTGGTCGAGGGAAATGCTCAAAATGTTAGAGGAGAAATGGAAACGCAAACGTATGCTGCAGATGATGGCGTACTTCGCACCTATCGATTAGCCTTAGCTTGTACAAGACAATATTCCAACTTTCATCTAAATCGCCAACAAATTCCTGCAACTGCCACCGAATACGAAAAGAAAGAAGCAGTTCTTTCTGAAATGAATGTGGCAATGACACGAATAAATGGTGTTTTTGAGCGGGATTTATCCGTTACTATGGAGCTTGTAGAAAACAATGATGAGTTGATCTTTTTAGACGCAGCTTCCGATCCATACTCAAATAATAGTGCCTCCAACATGTTAGGGGAAAATAGAACTACTATAAATAATATTATAGGTAATGCTAACTATGATATAGGCCATGTGTTTAGCACTGGCGGTGGAGGCGTTGCTTATTTAGGTTCGGTTTGTGATACTTATTATAAAGCCGGAGGAGTGACTGGCTTAACCAACCCTATTGCCGATCCGTTTTACATAGATTATGTTTCCCACGAAATGGGACATCAGTTTGGAGCCAATCATACTTTCAATGGTAGTGCAGGATCCTGTGGCGGAAGAAATAGAAATAATGCTACTGCCGTAGAACCAGGAAGTGCTTCTACTATTATGGGCTATGCGGGGATTTGTACGCCACAAAACGTGCAGCTTGGCAGTGACGCTTACTTCCATACAGTAAGCATCCAAGAGATGTGGATGAATATTACCAATTATAGTTTATGTGCAATAGAAACAATTATAAATAATCAAGCGCCTGTAGTGGATGCGGGTGCTAACTATACTATACCTAAGTCCACTCCATTTATTTTGGATGGTACTGCAACTGATCCAGACGGCGATGTGGTAACTTATGTTTGGGAGCAGATCGATAACCAGATAGCACAACAACCGCCGGTAAGCAGTAGTGTTCAAGGACCATTGTTTCGCTCCATAGAACCAACAGAGGACTCTTTTCGATACTTCCCTAAATTAGAGACAGTATTGGTTGGTAACACCCAAAATACGTGGGAAGTGCTGCCTTCTGTAGCGAGAACTATAGACTTTATGCTTACCGTTCGCGATAATCGAGCAGGAGGAGGTGCTACGGCAAGAGATGATATGATGGTTACAGTTAGTGAAGATGCAGGCCCTTTCGAGATAACCTCGCAAAATAGCGCAACAACCTGGGGTACAAATACCGAGGAGACAATAACTTGGGAAGTGGCCGATACGGATATTGCACCAATTAATTGTACCCATGTAGATATTCTGCTCTCACTCGATGGCGGATATACCTACCCAATAAGTTTAGCTCAGAATGTGCCAAATGTGGGAAGTGCTATTATAACGGTTCCCGATGAAGAGGTGACTACGGCTAGAGTAAAGATAAAAGCATCCGATAATATATTCTATGACATAAACAATAGCAATATTACCATAACTAGATCGATGGGGATAACCGATTATGAAACAAATGATTTTTTAATGTATCCGAATCCATCCGATGGAAACCTTCACATTGCGTTCGCCCCCGATGCAATAGATTATGTAGATGTAATGTTATATGATATTAAAGGAAAACGCATTAAACATGAGGTTTATAAAGAGATATCTTCTGTATTAAAATTGGACTTAGATTATCGAGAAGTCAAGTCTGGCGTGTATTTCGTAGTGATTAAAAATGGTGGCAAATCTGTAACAAAACAATGGATAAAGCGATAAATTAATCGATGAGATAATATATTTAAGGAGTGCTGCTTCTCTAAGGACTAGAAAAGTAGCACTCTTTAAATTTTGTAAGAAAGTGGTTTTTTTATTTTAAAATTACGGTCTCGCTAATATGTTGGATTTCTGAATCGACACCATCTATCTTAAATGAAAGCTCAAAGCTTATTTTTGAATCTTGTTTTATTACGGAAAGCTCGCCGTTTAAAACCTCATAATACCCTGCATCTTCGCAAAAGCAATGTTTGCCATACAAGAGTTTTACATCGGCTAGTTCCAAGTCTTTTTTATTTAAACTGTTACTTGTTTTTGGGATTTCAAAATGAATCGTTTCAGAGTGATTCCCGTCAGCAATGCCTTCGGGAGCATTTTTATTATAGCTATATACAATCACTAAGTTGTCTCCATCTGTAACTATGGGATACAGGTAGCCAGTTGCTTCTTCTGTTTTTATTAAAAGTTGTTTGCTCCCTTGCAGCTCTGCGGTACAACTTCCGTCTTTAGGGCCTTCAGATTTCATGGTTGGTGTAGGATTTTGACTGCTGGATTTTGTCTTTGCTTTACAGGCTCCAAGAGCAATTAAAAAAAATAAATAATAGAATGCTTTCATGATATAATAGGATTAGGATGTTGTTTGGAAATAGGATTGGTTTTCAGATGAATAAGAACGTTAAATATACACACTAAATATAGTATAGTAGATGGTGAGCTATAATTTAATGAGGATATATTTTATTTTAAGGCAGTATTGCTACTTGAATCTAATATATAGCTAGAGAAAGGCCTCTGATTTCTAGGTTACTAAGATTTCAGGATTTCAAATGGATGGTTTTCCAAGAAAAAGCTATCTTTGCTCCACTTACATTAAAAATCAACTAAAATTAAATAAGATATGGACTTCAGTCTTTCAGAGGAACATCTAATGATACGTGAAGCAGCACGTGAGTTCACTAAAAACGAATTGCTTCCTGGCGTTATCGAGCGAGATACTCATCAGATGTTTCCAACAGAACAAGTAAAGAAGATGGCCGAACTAGGCTTTTTAGGTATGATGGTAGACCCTAAATACGGCGGCGGCGGTATGGATACTATCTCCTACGTATTGGCTATGGAGGAAATCAGCAAGGTGGACGCCTCGTGCTCGGTGATCATGTCGGTAAACAACTCATTGGTTTGCTGGGGATTGGAGACCTTTGGGACAGAAGAACAAAAACAAAAATACCTAACAAAACTTGCTACAGGTGAAGCTTTAGGTGCTTTTTGCTTGAGCGAGCCAGAAGCTGGTAGTGATGCCACTTCACAGCGTACAACTGCGATAGATAAAGGAGATCATTATGTGCTAAACGGCACAAAAAACTGGATTACTAATGGTAGTTCTGCTGATTTCTATCTGATTATAGCACAGACAGACAAAGAAAAGAAACATCGTGGCATCAATGCTTTTATTGTTGAGAAGGGTTGGGATGGATTTGAAGTAGGACCAAAAGAAGATAAATTAGGAATCCGCGGAAGCGATACGCACACTTTAAACTTTAATGATGTAAAAGTTCCTAAAGAAAATAGGATAGGCGAAGACGGATTTGGTTTTTCGTTTGCTATGAAAACGCTAAGCGGTGGACGTATAGGTATTGCAGCTCAAGCATTAGGTATTGCATCTGGTGCGTATGAGTTGGCAAGAGATTACTCCAAAATTAGAGAGGCCTTCGGTACACCGATTTGCAACCATCAAGCGATTGCGTTTAAATTGGCCGATATGCTGGTATCTATAGAAGCATCTAGACACTTAATCATGAAATCTGCCTGGGATAAAGATCAAGGGCGTAATTATGATATGAGTAGTGCTATGGCAAAACTATATGCATCTCAAACAGCAGTAGATGTTACATCCGAGGCCGTACAGATACATGGAGGAAATGGATATGTAAAAGACTATCACGTGGAGCGACTTATGCGCGACGCAAAAATCACACAGATATACGAAGGAACTAGCGAAATTCAAAAAATTGTTATTTCTAGAGGCTTATTACGTGATTAACTAGATATAAATAGTTTAAAAAACGCTGCTCTATATGGAGTAGCGTTTTTTATTTCTAATCGTTTTATTGAATTCCAAAGTTTTCCCTAACTTGTGAAGCCAAACAGGACACTGTATATTATATGTCAGAGATTAAACTAGATCCAAATAAATGGGTGAAGCGATACGCCAATTATTTGTACAATTACACCATTGTGCGGGTGAACGACCATGAAGTGGCACAGGATATTGTTTCCGAAACCTTTTTAGCCGCACTTCGCTCGAAAGATAACTTTCAGGGGAAGTCTGCCGAACGGACTTGGCTGGTAGCAATACTAAAGCATAAGATAATAGATCATTATCGACGTAAGAACTCTATAAAAGGCTCTGCAGAGGTGCGAGTGGATTGGTACGACGAAGACCAAGAAGGCGATTGGTTGGAGCAGCGAGTAGAGGATGAGCGGAATTTAACTATAGACGAAACTATAGAAAATCAAGAATTAGGTGCAGCAATACTGGAGTGCTTGGATACCTTGGATGAAAAGCACGCCGAAATCTTCCGACTGCGAACGATAGAAAACTATGAAACGGAAGCAATCTGTAATGAATTTAACATCACTCCGTCTAATCTATGGGTAATCGTCCATAGAGCTAGAACAGCAATGGTAAAGTGCCTAGAAAAAAATTGGATTTAAATATGTTGCGAATTATAAAATGTGATAGTGCCTGTACGATTTGTGATAAGGCACAATATAACGAAGCTAGTTTTCGAGACAAGCTTTGTTTGGCATTACATCTAGTTTTTTGTAAAACCTGTCGCGATTATGTTCGAAATAATCGTAAGCTCACACAACACGTAGATTCAAAAATGAAAAGGCTAAATGCAGAAGCAAAAGCTAAAATGCAACAGGATATTGACTCTGAGTTGAATAAAAGCACCAACATGTAGCCTTCTCCTAATCTTTTTGTAGGAGGGATTAACCTATGTAACATTATCTTCTCGTTTCCCCACCTTTTCTTGTCTATTTTACATAGCCTATTTAGGAGTTTATAGCGTATAAAATTTGTATTTTTGTACGCAAAATAAATCCCTTTTGTAATGAACACAGATTCTTTTACCTTACGGCATATTGGGCCACGTCCAAGTGATGTGCAAGAGATGCTCGATACCGTTGGAGTTAGCACTATTTCTCAATTAATAGATGAGACCATACCTACGAATATTCGTCTTGATAAGCAATTGGACATTGCCAATGGTTTAAGTGAACAAGAATATCTCGAACATGTAAATGATTTAGCCTCTAAAAATAAAGTTTTTAAAACTTATATCGGTCTAGGCTACCACGCAAGCAACACGCCTTCTGTTATTCAACGAAATATTTTGGAGAATCCAGGTTGGTATACTGCCTATACGCCATACCAAGCAGAGATTGCGCAAGGTAGATTGGAGGCTTTATTAAACTTCCAAACCGTTGTAGCAGAACTTACAGGAATGGAGCTAGCCAATGCTTCCTTATTGGACGAAGCTACTGCAGCGGCAGAAGCTATGGCAATGTTGTTTGCGTTACGAAGCAGAGCACAAAAGAAAGCAAAAGCCAATAAGTTCTTCGTTTCCGATGAGATTTTACCACAAACATTAGCCCTGCTACAAACCAGAGCAGAACCAATAGATATTGAAGTGGTAGTAGGCAATCACGAAGCGTTTGATTTTGGTGAGGAGTATTTTGCTGCTATTTTGCAATATCCAGGAAAATTCGGGGCAATTTATGACTATAAAAGCTTTATAAGTAAAGCAAAAGATGCCGAGATTAAAATTGCTTTTGCTGCAGATATACTTAGCTTGGTTAGCCTTGAGGCGCCAGGGAAGATTGGAGCAGATGTTGTAGTGGGAACCACACAGCGATTTGGTATCCCATTGGGCTATGGAGGACCACACGCAGCATATTTCGCCACAAGAGATGAGTATAAACGTAGTATTCCTGGCAGAATCATCGGAGTGTCTAAAGACATGGATGAGAATTACGCTCTGCGCATGGCATTACAAACACGTGAGCAACATATAAAACGCGATAGAGCTACTTCCAATATTTGTACCGCTCAAGTACTATTGGCTGTAATGGCTGGAATGTATGCCGTGTACCATGGTCCGAAAGGACTTACCTATATAGCGAATAAAGTACATGCTACGGCAGTAACACTTGCAGATGCACTAGAAAGCTTAGGTTTAAAACAAAAAAACAAACACTACTTCGATACGATTCAGATTGAAACAGATGCGAGTAAAGTAAAGTATTTAGCCGAGGCTAAAGAGATAAACTTCTATTACCCAAATGAAAATACCGTATCGATATCGGTAAACGAAACGACAAGCTTAAAAGACTTAAATAAAATCCTTTCAGTGTTTGGTGAGGCAGTAAAACAAGAGCCAAGTAAGATAACCACATTGATTACCGATAGAAAGGCTATGGCAGAATCTACCCTGCGAACAGAAGCTTTCTTACAGCAAGACGTATTTAACTCGTACCATAGTGAAACGGAAATGATGCGCTACATCAAGCGTTTAGAGCGTAAAGATTTAGCATTGAATCATTCTATGATCTCTTTGGGATCTTGTACGATGAAGTTAAATGCCGCTACGGAAATGTTTCCGATAACCGACCCACGATGGGGAAGCATCCATCCATTTGTTCCAATTGAGCAAGCAGAAGGATACCAACAGCTGATTAAAAAGCTAGAAAAGCAACTAAGTACTATCACAGGCTTTGCAGCAACTTCTATCCAGCCAAACTCTGGAGCACAAGGTGAGTACGCAGGATTATTAGCTATAAAAGCATACCACGAATCTCGTGGCGATCACCATCGTAATATATGTTTAATTCCAGCATCGGCACACGGAACGAATCCAGCGTCGGCAGTTATGGCAGGTATGAAAGTAGTAGTGATTAAATCCACCGAAAACGGAAATATCGATGTAGACGACTTACGCGAGAAAGCAGTTGAGCATAAAGATAATCTCTCTGCAATAATGATTACCTATCCTTCTACACACGGTGTGTACGAATCTGCGATAAAAGAAATTACACAGATAGTGCACGATCACGGCGGACAAGTATATATGGATGGTGCCAACATGAATGCACAGGTTGGACTTACGCATCCAGGAATTATTGGAGCAGATGTTTGTCACTTAAACCTTCATAAAACATTTGCTATTCCACATGGTGGAGGTGGACCAGGAGTAGGGCCAATTTGTGTTGCGGAGCAACTAGTGCCGTTTTTACCTTCCAACCCAGTTATAAAAACAGGTGGCGAAATGGCTGATTATGCAATTTCAGCGGCGCCATGGGGTAGTGCATTAGTATCGATTATATCCTATGGTTACATAACTATGTTAGGACAATCTGGATTGCAAAGAGCTACAGAGATAGCAATACTTAATGCTAACTATATTAAAGCTAAGCTAGCAAAAACAGGATATCAGGTATTGTATGAAGGGGAGAATGGACATGCTGGACACGAAATGATTATTGACTGTAGGCCGTTTAAAGCCAATGGGATTGAAGTAACCGATATCGCAAAGCGACTGATCGATTATGGATTCCACGCACCAACGGTTTCATTCCCAGTTGCTGGTACGCTTATGATTGAGCCTACAGAAAGCGAAAGCAAGGAAGAGTTGGATAGATTCTGTGATGCTATGGCATCTATTTACCAAGAAGTACAAGAGGCAACAGAAGCTGAAGAGAACAATGTGTTGCGAAACGCACCTCATACTTTGGGAATGCTTACCAGCGATACTTGGGACTACCCATATAGTAGAGAAAAAGCTGCTTTCCCACTTCCTTATTTACACCAAAATAAATTCTGGCCTAGCGTTCGAAGAGTAAACGAAGCTTATGGCGATAGAAACTTAATGTGTACTTGCGATCCTATAGAAGTATATATGGAAGCATAGTTTCACTAGAAAAACTAAATCTCCTTTCCGTAATACCGAAAGGAGATTTTTTTACCTGTAATTTTGAAGAAATATCGTATATTATACCAATGTTTTATAAATTGCCAAGTATGAAAGTATTTATAACAGGAAGCGGTAGTTATATCCCAACTAGGATTACCAAAAACACTTCCTTCGAGAAAAATGAATTTTATAATCCAGACGGCAGTTTAATCGAAACTGCAGGAAAACAGGTTGTAGACAAATTCCAGGAAATAACAGGGATTGAAGAGAGAAGGTATTTAGAGGAGAATATGGTCACCTCAGATATGGCATTTCTTGCAGCTGAAAAAGCAATAGCCGATGCTGGAATAGATCAAGAGGAACTAGACTATATTATAGTAGCACATAACTATGGAGATTTGCAAGTGCAGTCTTCGCAAAGTGATACTGTGCCAAGCCTAGGTGCTCGTGTTAAACACAAGTTAGGAATTAAAAATCCAAAATGCGTGGCCTACGATATCCTTTTCGGATGTCCAGGTTGGTTGGAAGCGGTTATTCAAGCAAATGCATTTATCCGCTCGGGTATTGCAGAAAAATGTTTGGTGATAGGGGCAGAGTCCTTATCTCGTGTTGTAGATAAGCACGATAGAGACTCTATGATTTATAGCGATGGTGCGGGTGCGGTTATTGTGCAATCTAAACCAGATGCAAAAGAAGGAGGAATACTTACACATAGCAGCGCAACTTATGCCTCCGAAGAAGCCCATTTCATCTATTTTGGAAGCTCCAATAAGCAAGAACTCAAAGAGAACAGAAGATACATAAAAATGTATGGGCGAAGGATTTATGAGTTTGCACTAACCTATGTGCCACAAGCAATGAGTGAATGTTTTGATAAAAGTGGACACAACATCAAAGATTTAAAAAAGATATTCATCCATCAAGCCAATGAAAAAATGGACGATGCCATCGTAAAGCGTTTCTACAGAAATTACAAAATGCAGGTGCCAGAGAATGTGGTGCCTATGAGTATTGGTGAGCTCGGAAACTCTAGCGTTGCTACTATTCCAACCTTATATGATAGGGTGAAGAATGGATACTATGAAGATCATACCCTAAATTCGGGAGATGTAATTCTTTTTGCTAGTGTAGGCGCTGGAATGAACATCAACGCTATGGTGTACCAAATCCCATAGACTTATAGATTTTATTTTAAAAATATAATACAGAGGCTTCTCAACTTAATGTATAGAAGGTGTAGAAGCCTTTATTTTTATTTTAGCTCTCAAGATGCGTAACTTTGTTGTAATCCTGTATTTAAAGCGATTAGCATGCGAGTATACATAGTTATTCCAGCATATAACGAAGCAGATTATATACGCGCAACTTTAGAGTCGCTAGCTGCTCAAACCTATTTACCAACAAAAATTTGCGTAGTAAACGATAATTCTACCGATGCTACTGCTACCATAATAGAAGAGTTCATTTCTAGATACGATTTCATAACCAGTTGTAAAACCGATTTTGAAAATCGACATTTGCCAGGAAGTAAAGTAGTACACACCTTTCAGTATGGTGTAGCGAGCTTAGACAAAAATTATGATATAATCTGCAAGTTTGATGCAGACTTAATTTTTCCTGAGAACTACCTAGAAACCATAGTGCAAGCATTCACTTCCAATCCCAAATTAGGAATGGCAGGTGGTTTCTGTTATATCCAAAATGAAGAAGAATGGGTGTTGGAAAACCTAACAGGACCTGATCATATTCGTGGTGCATTAAAGGCTTATCGAAAGGCGTGCTATAAAGAAATAGGTGGTTTGGTTCCTGCTATGGGATGGGATACACTAGATGAATTGTTAGCTTTGTTTTACGGCTGGAAGATAAAAACTTTACCAGAGTTAAGAGTAAAACACCTAAAGCCTACTGGACAGAATTACCATAAAGCGTCAAGATTCCATCAAGGAAAAGCATTTTATCAGATGCGTTATAGGTCGTTACTTACATTTTTAGCCGCTGCTAAACTGTCGGTTCGACGTAGAAGTTTCCAGTACTTTTGTGACTGTATGCTTGGTTTTATTAAAGCCTTTATACAGAGAGAACCTTTTTTAATAACTAAAGAACAGGGTCGATTTATACGAGGTTTTCGTTGGAGAGGAATCTACCATACCTATCTTAAAGTAGGAAAAAGTTAGTGAGTAAGCAGTTAATATGTATTTTTGAATAATGGAAGCGTAAGAGACGCAACTTTAAAGACACTTGGATTTATGAGGTTTATACAATACGTAGAGGACATTGGCTCTTACTTTAATATGTTAAGGCGAACGTTTAGTAGTTTTACTAAAAGGTCTGTTCTACGAGAACTTATATTTAAAGAAATCGATGATTTGATTTTGGGTTCTTTATATATTATCGCTTTTATATCTTTCTTTGTAGGTGGTGTAGTTGCTATTCAAACGGCACTCAACATGGACAATCCATTGTTGCCAAAAACACTTGTAGGATTTGCTACCAGACAATCTATTATTTTGGAGTTTTCGCCAACCTTTGTCGCCATCATCATGGCAGGTAAAGCGGGTTCCTTTATAACCTCTAGCATTGGCTCTATGCGTGTTACAGAGCAAATAGATGCATTGGAAGTGATGGGCGTAAATTCCTTGAACTACCTTGTATTCCCAAAAATAGTCGCCATGTTATTGTTCCCTGCGGTTATTGCAATTTCTATGTTCTTAGGAATTATGGGTGGAGGAGTAGCATCCGTTTATGGTGGGTTTGTAACCTTTACAGATTTTATTTATGGTATTCAACAAGATTTTATACCATGGCATTTGATGTATGCCTTCATTAAAACTTTTGTTTTTGCTTTTATTTTAGCAACGGTCCCTTCCTGGCAAGGATATTACATGAAAGGTGGCGCACTCGAAGTGGGGAAGGCAAGTACCAACTCCTTTGTGTGGACGAGCGTTTTGATTATTGCTTCCAACTTTATAATAACACAACTTCTTTTAAGCTGATATGATACGAATAGAAGATATACATAAGAGTTTTGGTGAGCAAGAAGTACTAAAAGGCATAAGTACAAACTTCGAGAGAGGAAAAACCAACTTGATCATAGGTCAGAGCGGTAGTGGAAAAACTGTGATGCTTAAGTGTTTGCTTGGACTTTTTGAACCAGATAAAGGGAAGATATACTATCAAGAGAAAGCGATTCAAGATATGGATATCGAACAAAAAAGACTGCTCAGAGAAGATATTGGGATGCTATTTCAAGGTGGAGCTTTATTTGATTCTATGACTATAGAGGAGAATGTTATGTTCCCATTACGCATGTTTACTAAGCAAAAAAGAGCGGAAATGCGAGAGCGTGTCAATACGGTGTTGAAGCGTGTAGACCTAGAAGATGTAAATAAAAAATATCCGGCAGAGATTTCTGGAGGAATGCAAAAGCGTGTTTCTATTGCCAGAGCTATTGTAAATGAACCAAAATACTTGTTTTGTGACGAACCCAACTCCGGATTAGATCCAAAGACAGCTACGCTAATAGACAACCTGATTCAGGAAATAACCCATGAGTATGACATCACTACTGTGGTGGTTTCGCACGACATGAACTCCGTAATGGAAATAGGGGAGAACGTTGTATTGTTAAAGAAAGGGAAGCTCGTTTGGCAAGGATCCAATGCCGATATCTTCTCCACTGAAAATGAAGATGTAGTAGACTTCGTTTACTCTTCCAATCTGTTTAGAAAAATCAGAGAAGTACAGAATATGAAGTTATAGCCCTCTTATTAATAAAGGGTCGTGTCAACTACGGGCGATAGATTATTATAGTATCCAATTTCATTTTTAGTCGTAACCACTTTTCTATTTTCTCTGCTTCTTTTTCTTGTTGGCTTATAGGAATGCCTTTTTTCCATTTTAGAGTTATAATAGGAAGGGTATCGGTGCTTTCAAAATTGGTTAGAATTCTATCCGAGTAGCCAAAGCTTTCCAGTCCTTCGTAGTTTATTTTTATCTCGTCGCTAAGCTGTTTAAAAGGAACGGTCTTTACTCTCATGAACGCAATTTGGTCTTCTAGAAATCGAATTCTTTCGTCTTTATTTTGAATTAACTGTTCATTTCTAACATACAGATCCTCTAAGATTCCAGCTCTAACTTCGCCAGAGAGTCTTTCGGCCATCTCGCCACTTTGGTCTGCGCCTTGAAAGATTCTTAATTTTGTATTGCTCAGCTTATCGGTTTCTTGCAAGCTAGCATGCCATTCGTTAATCTTCGATTTAGGTACAGGGCGCCCAATTAAATACACATCGATATACTGTGACTTGTAATTGTGGGTGAATTTTACCACTTCTGCGCCTTCGTACTTTATTATTGTTTTTACAAACTCTTCTGTTTTGTTTTCAAATACTTGTTGATCTAGTAATTTTAAGAAAAGCCAAACACTAGGAACCATAACCGCAATGGCAATTAATGTTGCTATTTGCGAAGTTCTTTTACGTCGCTTACTATTGGCATAACGCACCAAAGGAAAACCCAATAATTTTGAAACTATAAAAGCGGAAAGTGCTATAAATACCGAGTTTATGGTAAAAAGATACAAAGCACCACCTGCATACGAAGCATTTCCTACCGCCAAGCCATATCCCACCGTACATAAAGGAGGCATTAAAGCGGTTGCAATAGCTACTCCAAATATAACACTAGCAATAGTACCGCTTTTTGTTTTAGCAACTATCAATCCTAATCCACCAAATATGGCAATCAAAACATCTAGTATCGTTGGATACGTTCTAGCAATCAGCTCTGGCGTCTCTTTTGTGAGAGGAGATAGTTTAAAATAGAGGAAGGCGGTTAAAACACTCAAAACAACCATTACTGCCAAATTAATAGCAGAACGTCGCATGGTAATGATGTCGTTAATAGCAACAGAAACACCTATGCCAACAATAGGACCCATTAAAGGAGAGATAAGCATCGCACCAATTACCACAGCGGTACTACTTACATTGAGTCCAATGGATGCGATAAAGATGGAGAATATAAGAATCCAAACCGTATGTCCTTTAAAGGATATCTCTTTCTTTACCGCTTCAATAGTGGCATCACGATCCGAATCCGATTGGATATCAAAGAGTTCAATCAAGAACTTTTTAATATTCTGAAAAGTATTGAGCTTTACTTTATCAAACTCCTTCTCTGCGTGTGGAGTTTCTAATTCTCCTTTGTTTTCTGAGTTCTCCATTTAGCTATATTTAGTACTAAATTTATCTTCTATGTCTTGTAGTAAATCTTTAATCTCTTGCTCTTTTTTCTTGGGATAAAATAACAATACATTTTCTTTATCTACAACTATATAATCTTCTATTCCATCTAGTACAACTAACTTTTTCTTATCCGTATATACGATATTATTCGTTGCGTCTGTAAACAAATAGTCTGCTCTAACTATCGCATTATTGTCCTTGTCTTTCTCTAATTTTTCATGTAGGGATCCCCATGTGCCTAAATCACTCCAATCGAAATGCGCAGGAAGCACATATACATTGGTAGCTTTTTCTAAAATCCCATAATCAATAGAAATGTTTTCTGCCTGTGGGTATGCTTTAGAAACAAAAGCTTTTTCCTTCGAGGTATTATACGCATCATATCCAGCATAGAATAGTTTATGCATCGTGGGTAAATGTGTTTTAAAAGCTTGGGTAATGCTCTCTACAGACCAGACAAAAATTCCTGCATTCCAAACAAAATTACCAGCAGCTAGAAATTTCTTAGCAGTATCGTAATCTGGCTTCTCTCTAAATTGTATTACTTTCTTTATTGGAGTACTATCTTCTAAACTACTTTCTATGTAACCATAGCCAGTATTTGGAAATAAGGGTTTAATACCGAGTGTTAGCAACTTGTCTTCCATCTTTGCAGCCTGGAAACACGTGAGAATGTCTTGTGTGAATTTATCTTCGTCTTCTATCCAATGGTCGCTAGGCGCAATGAGCATGACGGCTTTGGGATTTTCTTTTTTTACCTTTAATGCTGCCATAAGTATGCATGGTGCAGTATTGCGCATGGCTGGTTCCAGAATAATCTGCTCTGGTTGTATTTCGGGTAATTGCTCTTGGGTTAAGTCAAAATACGATTCGTTGGTAAGTATGCGTATGTTTTCCGATGGGACTACTTTCTGCATTCGTGAAAAAGTGCGTTGCAAAAGGCTTTGTCCAGTACCTAACAAGTCGTGAAACTGCTTCGGAAAGCTCTCGGTACTTACTGGCCAAAATCTAGAGCCGATTCCACCAGCCATAATCAAAGCATAATTGTTCTTATCCATCCTTAGTATTTAATAGTTTAACTTCTGCGTTGGGGTCAAAAAGATAGGTTCTACCTGATTTTACTTCAATGCATTCATATCGTTTTACGCGTCGCTTGCCGCGTTTAAAAACCCTCCCATTATATAATTCAAAATAGGCGCCAAGTGGTAGTTGAAAAATGAAATTTAAATCATTTGGCGGATCGTATTGTTTTAGTGCAAAGGCCAACATCTGATCGGTGTCGGTAGTAGCAGTTGGATTTTCAAAATGTCGTAACAATAAAGGTAATAATTCTTTTGGAAATATCTCTTCTCGTAAGAATGGCAGCATCATTTTCTGAAAAGTGACTTTCCACTCTTTGCCATGTGGTTTTATTCTTCGACCAAAATGTGAGAATGCAACCAAGTGCGCCAGCTCATGAACCAGGGTGATTAAAAACTTATATTGGTTGAGGTTGGCGTTTATAGTAATTTGATGTTGGCCTGTTGGTAGTCTTCTGTAATCGCCATGTCGAGTAACCCTTTCATTTACTATTTTTAAGTAAACATTCGTTTCCTTAATAACTTCGAAGATTGGAGTTACGGCATTCTTTGGAATATATTTGGCTAAAACTTTTGACATATACCTAGCTGTAAATTATGGAGTGGTACTAGAAACCTGTAAGATCTTTCCGTTGTAATACGTAGCTCCTGTCAGTGAAAAATCTGCTATATACGCTGCCATTTCTTTCGGAGATAGAGGTGCTTTATACCCAGGGAATGCCTCTTCTAGCATTTCTGTTTGTACCGCGCCTAGAGCAAGTCCATTAAAACTAGGTCCATTTTCTTTATATTCTTCAGCCAATAGCTCTACCAAGCTCAAAACTGCTGCTTTACTACTGCTATAAGCGCTTAGTCCTGGAAATTTAACGCTTCCTTGAATACCGCCCATACTGCTTATGCATACCACGTGGCTGTCTTTTGGTAAAACAGGTAATAATGCTTTGGTAAAGGACGCAACGCCAATAACGTTTACTTCATAAACGTATCGGAATTCTTCCGTGCTTATCTCCGTAAAAGGCTTGTTTACAATGGCTCCAGAGTTATGGATCAACACATCTACCTGCTTCCAATTATCCTGTACATATTGCAAAACCGGGTTATGTGTGTCTTCTTTAGTAATGTCAAAAGCTAATCCCTTGGTGTTAGGAAGTTTTAAATCGTTTAGTTTTTCTGGGGAACGGGATAAGGCTAAAACCTGATGGCCGTTGTCCGAGAAGTATTTTACTAATGCTAGACCGATTCCGCGGCTAGTTCCGGTGATAATTATATTTTTTTGCATAATACAATAAACTTAGACATTATTCTTAAAATAAGATAGCGCATCCTCTAATTATAAAGAATGCGCTACCATATATATTGTTTGTAAAACCAATTATACAAACATGGTTATTGGATTTTCGATGTAAGTTCTTAGTGTTTGTAAGAATTTAGCTCCTGTTGCTCCATCTACCGTACGGTGATCGCAAGCTAGGGTAACTGTCATTCTATTTCCAATTCTAATCTCTCCTTCTTTTACTACAGGCTTTTGCTCTATGGCGCCTACAGAAAGAATGGCGGAGTTAGGCTGGTTTATAATAGAGGTGAACTCTTTAATACCAAACATCCCAAGGTTAGAAATAGTAAATGTACTGCCTTCCATTTCTTGCGGGGTAAGCTTTCTATCTCTAGCTTTTCCAGCTAGTTCACGTACTTCGGAACCTATCTGAGCAAACGACATTTGGTCTGCAAATGGCAATACTGGAACTACAAGTCCTTCGTCTACTGCAACTGCTACACCAATATGGATGTGTTTTGCAGTGATGGTTACGTCATCTTTCCACTGGGTATTTACTTGTGGATGCTTGCGCAATGCCATAGCAGAAGCTTTTACCACCATATCATTAAATGAGATACGTTGTTCTGAGCTTTCGTTTATCGCAGTACGTGCACTGATGGCATTATCCATATCCAACTCTACGGTTAAGTAGTAGTGTGGTGCAGAATATTTGGACTCTGCCAAACGCTTGGCAATCGTCTTACGCATTTGCGAGTTCTTGGTTTCCTCCCAAGTTTCTTCTCCAACTGGCACAAAACCATCGGCAGAAGCTCCTGGTTGGTAGTTTTCAATATCCCGTTTTATAATACGGTTGTTATCACCAGTTGGTTGTACGTGGTTGATATTGATATTGCGTTCTTCGGCTAATTTTCTAGCTAGCGGAGAGATAAATATTCTTCTATCGCTAGGTGTCGATTTTGCAGTTTTCTTAGGGGCAGAGCTAGTTTTTGGCTTCGTCTCCTTTTCTACTTTTTTCTCCTCTTTTTTAGGAGCTTCTTTTGCTGGTTTTTCCTTTTTGTCTGCATCAAAGTTTTCAAGGATTGCGGTAACGTCGGTGCCCTCTGGACCTAAAATAGCTAGAAGCTTATCTACTTTAGCAGACTCGCCTTCTTGAATTCCAATTTTAAGTAAGGTACCGGTGTAGAAAGATTCAAATTCCATAGTTGCCTTATCGGTTTCTATCTCTGCTAGAATATCTCCTTCTTCTACTTTGTCTCCTTCTTTCTTTAGCCATTGTGCAACCGTACCTTCGTCCATGGTATCGCTCAAGCGAGGCATAGTAATTACCTCCACACCTTCTGGAATACTAAAACTGGATTCTTTTTCTTCAGTTTCTACTTCTTCTTCCGAATCCTTCTCTTCTTCGTCAGTATCGTCGGAGGTATCTTCTGCATCTGGCGCATCTGATTTTCCTTCAAGTAAATCAGATATATCTTCTCCTTTTTCTCCAATAATTGCCAAAAGACTATCTACTGGTGCTGTTTCTCCTTCTTCTAATCCTATGTGTAGTAACACACCATCATAAAAGCACTCAAATTCCATAGTCGCCTTGTCGGTTTCTATTTCGGCCAAGATATCTCCTTCACTAACTTTATCGCCTACCTTAACTAACCATTTTGCAACGGTACCTTCTTCCATGGTATCGCTAAGGCGTGGCATGTTTATAACTTCTGCCATAATATCAATTATTGTTTTTTAGGTATAAAAGGATAATCCTCTTGTTCGTATACAGCGTCAAACATTACGTTTGCTTCTGGATATGGAGACTCTTCTGCAAATTTTTCGCATTCTGCAACACGTTCGCGAACGCGTTCATTTATTACATCTATCTCCTGTTCCGTAGCCCATTCATTTTCATAAATAACGTGCAGTACGTGGCTGATTGGATCTTCCTCTTGTTTCTGTTTAACTTCTTCTTTGGTACGGTAGTGTTGTGCATCACTCATAGAGTGTCCACGGTAACGATACGTGCGTAGTTCTAAGAAAGTAGGACCATCCCCACGACGTGCACGTTCAATAGCTTCGTGCATTTCTTTGGCAACCACTTCTGGTTTCATTGCATCTACTGCCTTGGATGGCATCTCGTATCCTAAACCTAGCTTGTAAATATCGGTGTGGTTGGCTGTACGCTCTACCGAAGTTCCCATAGCATATCCGTTGTTCTCTACACAGAAAACCACAGGTAGTTTCCAATTCATTGCCATGTTGAAGGTTTCGTGCAAAGCACCTTGACGTGTAGCACCATCTCCCATATAAGTTAAGGTAACAGCATCGCGCTTAAAGTATTTGTCTGCAAACGCAAGGCCAGCGCCTAAAGGTATTTGTCCGCCTACAATTCCGTGACCACCATAAAAACGATGTTCTTTAGAAAATATATGCATCGACCCACCTAAACCTTTGGAGGTTCCAGTTGCTTTGCCGTAAAGCTCCGCCATAACTCGCTTAGGGTCTTCTCCCATAGCTATTGGCTGGACGTGGTTTCTATATGCGGTGATCATTCTGTCCTTGGTCAGGTCCATAGCATGTATAGCTCCAGCTAATACTGCTTCTTGACCGTTATAAAGGTGTAAGAACCCTCGAACCTTTTGCTGAATATATACTTGGGCTAGTTTGTCTTCAAACCTTCGCCAAAAGAACATTTCTTCGTACCAGTTAAGGTATGTTTCTTTCGTAATTTTTTTCATCTATCAAACTATAAAAATTCTTCGATGCAAATTTGCATGGCTACAAAAATACGACATTTCAGTAGTATACAAAACTCAGGCTGATTTAAATATGCAATTTAAGAGGCTTTTAGTAGTTAATCGGGGTAGAGCCACGGTTTTTTTGAAGGCATGATGCCTGTTGTAGGAGTTTTCTAGGTGGTTTATAGCAATTCTTTCAAGAATATATAAACTCCCATGACCAATACGAACCAACCAAAGCCTTTTTTTAGCTTTTCTCCTTCGATTTTATTGGATAGTTTATTGCCTACAAAAATACCAATTATTGCAAGTGCTGTAACAGCAAGTAGTAACTGCCAGTCTATGATTTGGCTTTCTTGGAATAAATCGCCCAAGAAGCCTATTAAAGATTTTAATGCGATGATAAGTAAAGAAGTTCCTATCGCTTTCTTCATTGGTAAGTTGCTAAGCATAACCAACGCTGGAATTATTAAAAATCCACCACCTGCACCTACCAATCCAGTAAGTGTACCAACAACAACACCTTCTACCAAAATTAAAGGATAATTAAATTTCTGTTTGCTTTTTGCTTTTTCTTTTCCATTTTTCTTGGATCGAATCATAGAAGTAGATGCTGCTAGCATGAGTGCAGCAAATAATAGCATTACAAGCATGGGCTTGGTTATTTCTAAACCTCCTATTTTTCCGATGTTTTCTGGGATTGCAGGAACTAGATACTTCCTGGTAAGAAATACAGCTATAATAGAGGGAATCCCAAAAACAATGGTGGTTTTAATACTTACAAAACCTTCTTTGTATTTAGGAACTACGCCTACCAAACTAGTTGCACCAACAATGAACAAAGAGTAGGCAGTAGCTAAAACAGGAGAAACGCCAAAGAAATATACCAAGACTGGAACCGTAAGAATCGATCCGCCTCCACCTATTAAACCCAATGATAAGCCAATTGCTATAGATGCGATATATCCAATGATTTCCATAAACTGAAGTTGTTTAAGTAATTTTGATTTGAAAATGTAAAAGTCGGATTTATATACTACATCTTAAGTAGCTTTGGTTACATATCTTAAAAAGGTTTATTGTGCTGATTTCTAGCTTATATTTATACCACATCCGAAAATCGTATAAAATTTGAATAGTATAACAACTGTCTAATTAAAAATATACCTTTGCATACCATAGGAATATGGTATAAAAAATAGATTTCGAGTTTACATGAAAAGAATTCTGTACGTCTTACTATTGTTTTTCTGGGTAATGCTTGGCGCTATTGCTCAAGAAGAAGAGGAGGAGACAGCATTGGTCGAGAAACCACCAGTAGAGCTATATAAAATAATATCCAAAGATCGAGATACTACGTATTTGGATACCACATTGACTATCCATAAAATGTATCGTTTCAATTATCTTCGAAAAGATGATTTGGAACTGATGCCATTCTCTAACGTGGGACAAACCTACAATAAACTAGCTTACGATTTTGGGTCTATTAGTTTACGACCACAGTTTGTAGCGCAGGGACAGCATTATAGCTACAAAGAAGCAGACGACATAAACTACTATCAAGTACCCACACCGCTTTCTGACTTGTATTTTAAAACCGCCTTTAATCAGGGACAGCAATTGGATGCGTTTTTCACCATCAATACTTCAGAGAACTTCAACTTTTCTATTGCCTATAAAGGCGTTCGCTCTTTAGGGCATTATCAACACATTTTAACCAGTACTGGGAATTTTGAGTTTACTACCAATTACCAAGGCCCTAACAACAGATATCGCTTACGCGCTCATTTTACCTCTCAAGAAATTATGAATGAACAAAACGGAGGAATAAAAGCATCCGCTCTGCCTTTGTTTATTGAAAATGATTCGCAGTTTAAAGACCGAGGAAGGATTGATGTTAACTTTGAGGATGCAGAGAATGAGTTGTATGGCGTAAGGGCTTATGTAGAGCAGGATTATGGTTTGCTTCGCCCAGATAATGCAAAATCAGATATCCGTATAGGTGGAATTTTACAATATGAAGAAAAAACCTATTCCTATCGACAAGGTACAGCATATAGTGGGTTTGGTGCATCTTATGCAAATACCGATCTATATAAAAAAACCTCTTTAGTAGAGAATCAAGCTAGGGCGTATCTTGATTTGGAACAAGAGCATTTAGGGAAGCTACATGGATACATAAATTACTCTAATTATAACTACGGATATAATTCCATGCTCTATCTAGATCATGCAACGATAAGCAATCGACTAAAAGGAAATGCGGTAGAAGCAGGTGGGAAGTATGCCAATCAATATAAAGATATAAAGTTAGAGGCTGGAGCAGGAGCGCAGGTTGGTGGAGATTTTGACGGAAGCTATTTTTATGGAAGCTTGCAAGTTCCAATTCTAGAAGACCTAGCACTAGAAGCTAAAGCTAGTTTACAAAGCACTTCGCCAGATTACGGATTCTTGCTCTACCAAAGCGATTATGTAAATTATAATTGGCAGAACGATTTTAAAAATACTCGCAAACAAATAGCAAGCTTTAATATTCTTTCGGACCGATGGCTTAATCTAAATGCTACCTATACAGGGATTGATAACTATACTTACTTTACAATAGCAGAAGGCCAGGAAACACCAACTCCTTTTATGGCAAATGATAGGGTGGATTATGTAAAAGTAAAAGCACAAAAAGAAGTCACTTTTGGTAAATTTGGTGCTGAAGCTAGTCTGATTTATCAGGACGTGCTTAGCGGTAGCAGATATTTATCGGTTCCAAAGATTTTGACAAGAGGAACTGTTTATGTGCAAGACCATTGGTTTAAACGCGCATTATTTATGCAAGCGGGCATAAGTGTAAAGCATTTCTCTAAGTATCACATGAATGCCTACGACCCTGTGTTGGGCGACTTCTACGTGCAACGCGAGGCTAAGTTTGGTAACTTCCCAATGGTAGATATTTTCTTCAATGCAAAGGTAAGGCAAACTAGATTTTATCTTTCCTATGAACACATCAATGCTTTGTTCAGCAAACGAAATACGTATTTCTCTGCGCCAGACCATCCATATCGCGATGCCATGCTTCGCTTTGGATTGGTGTGGAATTTCTTTCAGTAAAATAAATCAGCCATCTTAATTTTAACTATAAGATGGCTGATAGTGTTTGAAAATAGAAGTGTTACTCTATAAGTCCCGCACGTTTTAATAACGCATCAGGACTTGGTTCTTGTCCGCGGAAGGCTTTGTACAATTCCATCGGGTCTTTTGTGCCACCTTGCGAAAGTACGTGGTCGTTAAATTTCTTTGCGATTTCTTTGTTGAAAATGCCATTCTCTTTAAAGTAGGCAAACGCATCGGCATCCAATACTTCTGCCCATTTATAACTATAATATCCTGCGCTATAACCGCCTTGGAAAATGTGGGAAAAAGCAGTGCTCATACAATTTTCCGCTACATCAGGGTATAATTGCGTGGATTCAAAAGCTTTGGTTTCTACTTCTTTTACATCGGTAAAGGTACTCGGGTCGTTATTGTGCCAAGTCATATCCAAAATTCCGAAGCTTAGCTGACGAAGGGTTTGAAGTCCTTCTTGGAACTTTAATAAGTCCTGGATTCGCTCTACATATTCCATAGGAATAAGCTCGTCGGTTTTGTAGTGTTTTGCAAATAGAGAAAGGGCTTCCTTCTCATAACACCAGTTTTCTAGAAGCTGACTTGGAAGTTCTACAAAATCCCAGTACACACTTGTTCCAGATAAGCTAGAATAAGTAGTGTTGGCCAAAAGACCATGAAGCGCATGTCCAAACTCGTGGAATAGGGTAGTAACTTCATTAAAAGTCAATAGCGAAGGTTTGTCTTTGCTTGGACGGCTAAAGTTACAGACGATAGAAATATGTGGTCTAATATCTTTTCCATTCTTTTTCTCTTGACTACGATAAGAGGTTTTCCACGCACCATTTCGCTTTCCAGGACGAGGGTGGAAATCGGTATACAGCAACCCCATCTCTTTTCCATTTGCATCGGTTACTTGCCATACCGTTACATCAGGATGGTAGGTGTCTACATCGGTTCTTTTCTGGAAAGAAAGTCCGAAGAGTTTTTTGGAAATAGTGAAAACGCCATCTAGAACTCTATCTAGCTGGAAGTAGGGGCGCAATAACTCGTCGTCTATTGCAAAAAGTTTTTGTTTTAATTTTTCACTGTAGTAAGCGCTATCCCATTTTTGTAGTGGGGTTATCCCGTCTAGCTCCTTAGCAAAATCTGCTAGCTCATCGCGTTGTTTTATGGCGCTTGGTTTTGCTTTTACTTTAAGGTCTTCTAGAAATTCAATTACACCCTCTGGAGATTTTGCCATTCGTTGCTCAAGCACAAAATCGGCATGAGTTCTGTATCCTAGAAGCTTCGCTCTTTTGTGTCGTAGGTTTACGATTTCTAGAACGATTTTCTCATTATTGAATTTGTTGTCTTGAAAGCCTCTTGCACCATAAGCCAAAGCGATTTCCTTTCGGAGTTCTCTGTTTTTAGCATAAGTCATGAAAGGAACATAGCTCGGGAAGTCCAAAGTAATGATCCAACCTTCTAATTCTTTCTCTTGTGCCAATTCTGCAGCAGCTTCTTTAGCACTTTCAGACAGACCTTCTAATTCTTTCTCCTCGGTTAAATGAAGTTGGTATGCATTTGTATCTGCCAAAACGTTTTGTCCGAAGTTTAAACTAAGCTTAGATAGCTTTGTGTCTATCTCGCGTAGTACTTTTTTATCCTCGTCGTTTAGGCCTGCTCCGTTTCTTGAAAAAGAAAGATAGTTTTTTTCTAAAAGTCTGCTTTGCTCAGGATTAAGATCAAGCTCTTCGCGTTTATCAAAAACAGTTTTAACTCGAGCATACAAGTCGCTGTTTAATAGGATATCGTTTTGAAACTCCGAGAGTAGGGGAGAAACCTCTTGGGCTATTTCCTGAATGGTTTCATTGGTTTCGGCGTTGTTGAGGTTAAAGAATATACTCGTAACTCGTCCTAACTGTTCGCCGGAGCCTTCCATAGCTTCGATGGTATTTTCGAAATTGGGAGCATCTGTATTCTCGGCAATAGCCTGTATTTCTTGTTTTGCTTGTTCTATTAATTCTTTTATAGCTGGAGAAAAGTGCGCTTCTTTTATTTTAGAAAAAGGAGCCCATTCAAAAGCTTGTAACAAAGGATTGTTCATAGTAAGATTTTATAAAGATTTTGCACCAGCAATAACCTTCTCTTTTAATTCGGTTTTATAGGCAGTAACTTTGTCCAATAGGTCGTTATTGCTAGCGGCTAATATTTGCACTGCCAATATTCCAGCATTCTTTGCGCCGTCCAATGCTACTGTGGCTACTGGAACGCCAGCTGGCATTTGTAAAATAGAAAGTACGGAGTCCCAGCCATCTATAGAGTTTCGAGATTTAATCGGCACGCCAATAACAGGCAATGGCGATAAAGAGGCTACCATTCCTGGTAAGTGAGCGGCACCGCCAGCTCCAGCAATGATTACGTTGATTCCACGCTTGTGTGCATTGGTTGCGTATTCATAAAGCTTGTCTGGTGTGCGGTGAGCCGAAACGATATCTATTTCGTGGTCGATACCAAACGCCTCTATAATCATTTTAGCTTCCTTCATGATAGGCAAGTCGCTAGTACTGCCCATTATAATTCCTATTTTCATGTGTTGTGGTGTATGTAGTTAGATTATTTGCTTAGGACAAGAATCGTTTTATTTACTTCCTCTGCAATTTCACGTGCTTTTTTCATGTCTTTGTTGACTATGGTAATATGGCCCATTTTTCTGAACGGGCGTGTTTCTTTTTTACCATAAATATGTGGTGTTACGCCTGAGATAGAAAGTATCTTTTCAATATTCTCATAGACCACTGGCCCGGTATAGCCTTCTGCTCCGGATAAGTTAACCATAATAGCAGGGATAATACTTTCTGTTGCTCCTAATGGAAGATTGAGAATAGCTCGTAGGTGTTGTTCAAACTGATTGGTATAGCTTCCTTCTATGGAATAATGACCACTGTTGTGAGGTCGTGGAGCTACTTCGTTTACTAGGATTTCTCCTTCTTTTGTAGCGAAGAGTTCCACTGCGAGTAGGCCAACATGCTCTAGGGCATGAGATGTTTTTTCGGCTACCTCCTGAGCTTTCTTTGCTAGTGTTTCGTCAATTCTTGCTGGACAAAGCACATATTCCACCTGATTGGCTACTGGATGGAATTCCATCTCTACTACTGGATATACTTTTGTTTCTCCGTTTTCATTTCTCGCTACGGTTACTGCAAGTTCGGTTTCAAAAGGGATTAAGTCTTCAAGTAAACAAGGCGCATCAGACACTTGCTCGAAGTCATTTAATGTTCGAATTACTTGAACGCCTCGTCCGTCATAACCACCGGTTCTGCTTTTCCAGACCGTAGGTAATTCAATACTTCCATTTTTTACTGCTTCTATGGCTTCTGTTTTGTTTTCAAAAACTTGAAAATCCGAAGTAGGGATACCATGTTTTTTGTAAAACTGCTTCTGTATTCCTTTGTCTTGAATATTTCTTAAAGTCTTTGGACTTGGGAATACCTTCCTTCCCTCTTTCTCTAGAGCTTCTAGCGCTTCTGTATTTACGTTTTCGATCTCTATGGTAACCACATCTGCATTCTTTGCAAATTCATATACCGTATCATAATCCATCAAGTCGCCTTGCATGAATTCATCGCATGCAATACGGCATGGGGCCTCATTACTAGGGTCTAAGACCTTTGTGTATACGTCCCACTTTCGAGTTTCGTAGAGTAGCATTTTACCTAATTGGCCACCTCCAAGGATGGCTAAAGTAAAGGAAGAAGAAAAATAGTTTGTCATTTTAGAAAGGTACAACAAGTTTGTAATATGTATATTTGTGTATTGTAACAAAAGTAGATGTTCTATAGCAATCTACAAAAGACAAGTTTGACTAGATGAAAAATATCGTATTATTTGGCCCTCCGGGAGCGGGCAAAGGAACACAAGCAGAAATTTTAAAGGACAAGCAGAATTTATTACACATATCTACTGGCGACGTCTTCCGAAGAAACATTAAAGGGGGCACAGAGCTAGGGAATTTAGCGAAGTCTTACATAGAAAAAGGACATTTGGTTCCAGATGAGGTGACCATAAAAATGCTAAAGGCAGAGGTGAAGAAAAATCCAGATGCAAATGGTTTTATCTTTGATGGATTTCCACGCACCGAGGTGCAAGCAGATGCACTTGCGGAGTTTATGGAGGAGATAGGCAGTCAGATAAATGCGATGGTAGCCTTAGAGGTAGAAAACGAAGTCTTAGTACGGCGCCTTTTAGAGCGTGGAAAATCTAGCGGTCGGAAAGACGATGCTAATGAGGAGATCATTCGCGAGCGCATTGAGGAGTATTTCCGCAAGACGGATACCTTAAAAGATTATTATAAAAAACGTGATAAATATTACGGTATTTCTGGCGTAGGCTCTATCGAAGAGATAGCTACTCGTTTGAATGAATTGGTAGCTTCTTTGTAAGACCTACCATAATGCTAAACATTTTCTTTTCTTAACTAGTGTGGCGCTAAAATATGCTTAGTGTTGTGCATAGCAAATTACTAATGCTTAATTTTGCCGCTCAAATAGATTATAGTTATGACGGAAGGGAATTTTGTTGATTATGTAAAAATACATGCAATATCCGGGAATGGTGGAGCAGGAAGCACGCGTTTACGTCGCGAAATGAATGTTCCTAAAGGTGGCCCAGATGGGGGAGATGGTGGTCGAGGCGGTCATGTGATCATTCGAGCAAATAAAAACCTTTGGACATTATACCATTTAAAGTTTAAACAGCACTTTAGAGCCGGACATGGCGGTAATGGTGGAAAACAACGTAGTACGGGTGCCGATGGAGAAGATGTGTATGTTGATGTTCCTTTGGGTACAGTTGTAAGAGATACCGAGACAAATAAAATTTTGTTTGAACTTACCGAGGATGGCGAAGAACGAATCCTTGTAAAAGGAGGAAAAGGTGGTTTAGGAAACTATCACTTTAAATCCTCCACACGTCAAACGCCACGATATGCGCAACCTGGATTGGAAGGAGACGAAATGCAATTTACTATGGAGATGAAAGTCCTTGCCGATGTTGGGTTGGTAGGCTTCCCAAATGCAGGTAAATCTACTCTATTAGCTACAGTTTCAGCAGCAACACCAAAAATTGCCGATTACGAATTTACGACCCTAAAGCCTAGCCTTGGGATCGTGAAATATCATGACTTTCAAACATTTGTAATGGCAGATATTCCTGGAATCATCGAGGGGGCAGCAGAAGGAAGAGGACTAGGACATTATTTCCTTCGCCATATAGAACGAAACTCTGCCTTGCTTTTCCTTATCCCTGCCGATGCGATGGATTTAGTAGAGCAATATCGTACTTTACTGAGCGAATTAGAACGATATAACCCAGAGTTGCTAGATAAATCTAGGATTATAACGATCTCGAAATCGGATTTGTTGGATGAAGAGCTGAAGGCAGAAATCACTGCGAAGTTTAAAAAGCAACTTCCAGATATAAAATTACTTTATTTTTCATCGGCAACCAATGAAGGAATCAAGGAGCTTAAAGATGAAATATGGAAGCATATTTCCGAAGACTTGGTACATTCAAATGAAGATTAGAAAATACAATTAAAAACAATATTATGTGGCGCTTTACTATATTAGCTTTCTTATTAATCGGGCTGAATTCTTGTAGGTCTGTGGAAATGGACTACGATAGTCGAACCAACTTTACGAAGTACAAAACCTACAATTACTATCCAAAGATGCGGTCTGGTTTGAACGAGCTTAACGACTCCAGAATGCGGCGCGCAATAGATCAGGTTTTAAGAGAAAAAGGCTTTGTGAAAAGCAATACTCCTGACATACTTATAAACTACTATACCAAGCAAACCACCAAGCCCTCCTATAGCTCCTTGGGTGTAGGAGTAGGACGGCGCATTGGTAGGAGAGGTGGCATTAATCTTAACACTAGAGTTCCTATAGGTGGTAACCGAAAACTACAGCAGATTACTTTTGATATTATAGATGAAAATCAAGACAAAATGATTTGGCAAGGCGCCATGAAGGCCGATATAAAAGAAGGTGGTACAGTAGCTAGCAGGGATGCACAGTATTTAAGAAATGTTTCTAAACTGCTTCGCAATTTCCCTCCGAATAAAAGATAAATAGTTTTCGAAGTAGCTGCCTACTAACCCACTAATCCCTATATGTTTCTTTTATCCATTACGCATCCCGACTATTTTCAGCAGCCGTTAACGATTATAGTTTTTGCGGTTATTGTTATAGGAATGCTTGTTTTAGACTTGGGCGTATTCAATAAGAATCCGCATGAGGTAAGCAATAAGGAGGCTATAGTTTGGTCGCTTACATGGGTTGGTCTTGCTATGCTTTTTAGTGCTGGCGTATGGTGTTTATATGGATTTGATGAGTTTGCCGACTTCCAATCTGCCTACTGGATAGAAAAAGCACTATCGGTAGACAATCTTTTTGTTTTCATTCTGGTTTTCCAAGCATTTAAAGTACCCAAAAAGTACCAACATAAAGTGCTGTTTTGGGGAATACTAGGTGCGATTGTTATGCGGGCTATTTTCATTTTTGCAGGTGTAAAACTTATTCAGCTAACCTACTTTCCGCCAACTACTTTTAATGGATTATTCTCCAATCCAATAGAGATAAATGCCGTGATGACGGTTTTTGGATTCGGTTTGTTAATCGCGGCATGGAAATCTGCTTTTGACTCCGATGATCCATTAGATGTGGGAAAGGAAGAGTCGGTATCCAAAGGAGTAGGTGCGCGGATTATGAATAAGCTATTTCGCATTCATCCAGAATTCGACGAAGGGAAGTTTTTTACCGTAAAAAACGGCGTTCGCTATGGTACGCAATTGCTTCTGGTTGTGGGAATTATAGAATTTACCGATTTAATTTTCGCCATTGATTCTATCCCAGCGATTTTTGCTATCACCGACTCGCCATTCATTCTATATACCTCCAATATTTTTGCGATACTAGGCTTAAGGTCATTATACTTTATATTAGCGAACTTTATTCATCTGTTCCATTATCTAAACTACGGATTGGCGCTGGTTCTTGGCTTCATAGGAGTTAAAATGATCCTCAGTCCAGTCTTAGAGATTCACTCTAGTACTTCATTAATTGTCATTGGTACACTGCTTTTGGGGTCGGTACTAGCTTCTATAATTTTCAAGCAGAAAGAAGGTTTGGAGATAGATTCTTAATAAGCTTTATGGGTATCTAGTTTTCGTAGCGCCTTATTTGCCTTATATTTGTGCTAGAACAAAAAAATTAAGATTATATGCGAGTACACTTTATTGCTATAGGTGGCAGTGCCATGCATAACTTAGCCTTGGCTTTATACGAAAATGGCGACCAAGTAACCGGAAGCGACGATGTTATTTTTGAGCCATCTAAATCCCGACTAGAGAAAGTTGGATTGTTACCCAAGACTATAGGGTGGGAACCAGAGCGTATTACAGAAGATTTAGATATGGTAGTGCTAGGAATGCACGCTAAAGCGGATAATCCAGAGTTGTTAAAAGCACAAGAGTTAGGACTAAAAGTGGTTTCTTATCCAGAATTTCTCTACGAACACTCCAAAAATAAAACACGTGTAGTTATTGGTGGTTCGCATGGAAAAACCACAATTACCTCAATGATTTTGCATGTAATGCAATATTGGGAGAAAGACGTAGATTATATGGTGGGAGCACAGCTAGAAGGCTTTGACACTATGGTACATTTAACCGATGATAACGATTTTATTGTTTTAGAAGGAGATGAGTATCTTTCCTCTGCCATAGACAGAAGTCCTAAGTTTCATCTCTACAAACCGAGCATCGCTTTATTGAGTGGCATTGCTTGGGATCATATAAATGTATTCCCGACTTTTGAGTCCTACGTAGAGCAGTTCGAAATTTTCCTAGAAAAAATAACCTCTGGTGGTTCGGTGATCTATAATGCCGAAGATGAGGTGTTATCCAAAATCGTATTGGCTTCCGAAAACACCATAAAGAAATACCCTTATAAAACGCCAGTGCATAAGATCCAGGATGGTGTAACGCTTTTAGATACTCCAGAAGGCTTGATGCCGATGGAAGTTTTTGGAAAACATAATTTACAAAACGTAGAAGGTGCGCGATGGATTTGCCAACTGATGGGGGTGGATGAAATAGATTTTTACGAAGCAATTGCTAGCTTTACTGGAGCTAGTAAACGCTTAGAGAAAATTTACGAATCTCCAGAAACCGTGGTGTATAAAGATTACGCACACTCCCCATCCAAAGTAGAAGCGACCACTGCAGCGGTAAAGGAGCAATATCCGAATAGAAATTTAGTAGCTTGTTTGGAACTGCATACCTATAGCAGTTTAACCCCTTCGTTTTTAGAAGAATATCAAAACACTTTAAATCCTGCGGATGAGGCAATAGTCTTCTATTCGCCAGATGCAGTAGCAATTAAAGGTTTAAAGCCAATCAGTGAAGAGCAAATCCTTAAATCCTTCAATAGGGAATCGCTAAAAGTGTTTACAGATCCATCGGACTTAAGAACCTGCTTAGAAGAAAAGGATTTAAACAATTCGGTTTTGTTGCTTATGAGCAGTGGTAACTATGGTGGATTACCAATAGAAGACATCGGAAGCATCCTATAAACTTAGCTTTGGTTTTTAATCTGTATCTTTAATAGTCCGTTAGTAAAACAATGCATTATGACTACTAATAAACTACGTACAATTAAAGACTGGAACGAGGAGGACCGGCCTAGAGAAAAGCTCTTAAAACGCGGAGAAACCGCCTTGACCGACGCCGAGTTGTTGGCTATTTTGCTAGGCTCGGGCAACAGAGAAGAAACCGCTGTGGGATTGGCGAAGAGGATTTTACGAGATGTAGAAGACTCCTTATCGACACTTGCAAGGAAAAGCATTGCGGAGTTTCAACAATACAATGGCATAGGAGTGGCCAAGGCAGTAACTTTGATGGCGGCATTGGAGCTGGGAAGGCGGAGACGATTGGCGCAGGCAAATCAGCAAACCAAAATCCGGTCTAGCAAGGATGTGTTCGACAGAATGCAACCTATTCTTAGCGATTTACCCCACGAAGAATTCTGGGTTTTATTTCTTAATAATGCCAATGTGGTCCTGCTCAGTGAAAAACATACACAAGGTGGTTTGACAGGGACTTTGGTGGATAGCAGAATGGTTCTAAAACGTGCATTATTACTAGATGCTGTAGCCATTATTTTAGTACACAACCACCCGTCGGGGACCTTGGTTGCAAGCCAATCCGATAAAGTTTTGACAAAGAAAATGCAAAACGCTGCCAAAACACTGGATATAAAAGTGCTTGACCACCTTATAATAACAGAAAAAGCCTATTTTAGCTTCGCCGATGAAAATATGATGTAAGACTTATGCTCCTAATTTATACACAGAAATTAACCCCACGGATTGACTACATATTTAAACAGATATGTTGCACTATGCTTGGAATAGAAATCAGTTTTACTTCCGAAATAGAAAAATTTATCTCACATAATAAACCAAAGATATCCTACGGCAAAGTGCCTTTAGGCTCCGAGTTGTTTTTTGAAGCCCACGGTTTGTTGTCCGAGAATAAAATAGAACCAGTTTCTATAGAAGTAAATAAGTGGGGGTATACTTATGGCTTTTTTCGCTGTTCAGAAAAAAGCGCATTGTCCTACGATATTTTCGCAGCATCTTTTTATCTTATTACCCGATACGAAGAGTATTTGCCGTACATCCCCGATGAGTTTGGTTCCTTCCCGGTAGAACAGAGCTTGGCTTTTGAGAATAAGTTCTTGGAGCAGCCCATTATCGATTTTTGGGCAGATATGCTCTTAAATATGATTCTTGTTGCATTTCCGAAGCTTAGATATAAGAAGACTTCCTATAAAGTAAATACACTTATACAGGCCAAACAACCTTTCGCCTATGCCAATCAAGCAATGGTAAATATACTCTATGGATATATAAAGGAGATAAGCCAATGGAAAATAAAGGACTCTGTAATCCGAACACAAACTTTATTAGGCTTAAAGCCAGATCCATACGACACTTTTTCATGGATAGTGCAAAACACGAAAATGGCTTCCAAAAGGCTGATTGTATTTTTTATGCTTGGCGATGCCGCTAAAATTTCGGAAAGACAAAATACCAATAGCCCAATAATCTGCCAGAAAATAAAGTTTGTAGGCGATTATGAAGAGATTGGAATCGTGTTCTCTAAAGCTGCAATCTTAGATCATCAGGCTATGAAAGAAGAAAAAACCAGAATGGAGGCCATCACGCATCGACCAGTGCAGTGCAGTATGTTCGAAGACAATATGCTGAAGTTTCCAGATGCCTATAGGGGCTTGATCCAGTTGGAGATCGAAAAGGATTATTCCATGGTCTATCCTACGGCTATTGGCTATAGAGCAGGAACTTGTTCGGAGTTTTTGTTCTATGATTTAGAGCACGAAGTAAAAACTCCTTTAATAATTTCGCCAGTTGCGATTTCCACTAGTGCATTAAAACAGTTCGGCACCGATAAAATAGAGGAGCTGGTACAAGAGTTTTATGAACAAACGGCTAATTTAGGTGGTGAGCTAAACTTTATGTTCTCTAATCAAGACTTTAGCTTCTCGCATTCAGATAATGCTCCTTTTTGGAAGAATTTATTTAAAAATCAATTAAAATTATAATGACAGATACTATAACCGACTTATTTTTTGATTTGGACCACACGCTTTGGGATTTTGATGCAAACTCAGCATTAGCTTTTGCTAAAGTCCTACAAGACTATAACATCCCAATACATTTAGAAGACTTCTTGAGCGTGTACAAACCTATTAATACCAGATATTGGAGTGATTATAGTTATAACAAAATAAGTGCAGCAGACTTAAAAACAGGAAGATTACGTGAAACACTTGCGCTGTTTTCTAAACCATATCAGGAAAGGGAATTAGAGAAGATGTCCGATACTTATTTAAAAGAACTTACAAAAAACAACCAATTATTTGATGATGCTATTCCCACTTTAAAATATTTATTCTCCAAATATCGAATGCATATCATTACCAATGGTTTTTCTACCGAGCAGCACATTAAAATCAATAGAAGTGGGTTAAGCAATTACTTCCAAACTATTACCACCTCGGATGATGCTGGAGTGAAAAAACCAGATCCAGAGATATTTAATAAAGCGATGACCAAAGCACAAACCCAAGCGGTGAGCGCAGTGATGATTGGCGATAATTTTGATGCCGATATATTAGGGGCAGATAATGTTGGTATGCACGCAATACATTACGACTATCACAAAGAAGAAATCCCTGAAAAATTTAAGCAAATAATCACTTTATCGGAGCTTAAAACTTTATTCTAAAATTCGTATTTATCCTGCCAAAGGGATTCTAGATATGCTTTAAGTTTGCTCTCCCTAGAATTGTTTCCAGGTTTATAAAAGCTCGTGCCTTTAATTTCTTCAGGCATAAACTCGTGTGGCACAAAGTTGCGTTCATAATTATGTGCATAAGCATAGTTTGCACCGTATCCGAGTTGTTGCATCAATTTGGTTGGGGCATTTCGTATAGACAAAGGCACAGAAAGATTTCCTGTTTGTTTTACTAGGCTCTGCGCCGCATTAATTGCCTCGTAGCTAGCATTGCTTTTTGCGGAGCTAGCAAGGTAAATTACACATTGGCTTAGGATAATCCTTGATTCTGGGTAGCCTATAACGCTTACCGCTTGAAAACAGTTGTTTGCAACCAATAGGGCGGTAGGGTTGGCGTTTCCGATATCTTCGGAGGCCAATATCAAAAGCCTTCTAGCGATAAACTTCACATCTTCGCCACCTTCTATCATGCGAGCTAGCCAATACACCGCAGCATTTGGATCGCTTCCACGTATCGATTTTATCAGTGCCGAAGCAATATCATAATGTTGATCACCAGATTTGTCGTACCTAGCCGTGGAGGTTTGTGCTAAGGCCTGCACTGTCTCATCGGTTATTACTACTGGGTCTTCTCGTTGCGATTGTACTACCACTTCCAGTAGGTTTAATAGTTTACGAGCATCTCCTCCAGAAAGCATAAGCAAACTATCGGTTTCTTCTAGCTTGATGTCTCGTTTTTGTAAAACCACATCCGTAGTAATCGCTCGATCGATTAATGCCAATAGGTCTTCTTTATTAAAAGAGTTTAAAGTGTAGACCTGACAACGCGACAGCAAAGCAGAAATAACCTCGAAACTTGGGTTTTCGGTTGTTGCGCCGATCAATGTAATCCATCCTTTCTCCACTGCGCCTAGCAAAGAGTCCTGTTGCGACTTGCTAAATCGATGGATTTCATCTATAAACAAGATAGGATTGCCATGGGAAAATAGGTTGTCGCTTTTCTTGGCACGCTCTATGACTTCACGTACTGCAGCAACACCACTATCAATGGCACTAAGAGTATAGAAAGGCCGTTTGGTTTCTTGAGCAAGAATATTGGCTAAGGTTGTTTTTCCAGTACCTGGAGGACCCCATAATATGAGACTAGATAATACGCCTGCCTCCAATTGTTTCCTAATGGAGCCTTGTGGACCGATTAAGTGTTGTTGGCTTATATAATCGTTCAGACTCTTTGGACGAATCCGTTCTGCAAGTGGTGTGTTCATAAGGACAAAGGTAAAACTATTTTACGGAATGGATAAGCATTATATTATTTGTAAGAAACTTTGTAAGTTGTACTATTCTTTAGAATTATGCGAAAACCTAAAGCTCAAATAAATATAAAATTTATGATCCTTCCAGTATATCTTGTGCTGGCGATGTGGATTGTATTTTGGATTGAGGTTCGTTGGGGGTATGGCCTGAATCATTATGGAATTATGCCAGGTACTATTTCTGGTCTTCGAGGTATTCTTTTTGGACCATTCCTGCATGGTAGCTTAAAGCATTTATTCAATAACTCGGTTCCGCTGATAGTGTTGACGAGCACCCTTTTATATTTTTACCCCAAGCAAGCCCTGCGTATCCTTATTTTTGGGACGCTGTTTGCAGGGCTAGGAACCTGGCTTATTGGTAGACCTGCATATCATATAGGTGCTAGTGGTGTGGTGTATATGCTGGCGTCATTTCTCTTGTTTCAGGGCTTGATCAGTAGAAATGTACAGCTGACTAGTATCTCGCTTATCGTGGTGTTCTTCTATGGTAGTTTAATCTGGTATTTATTCCCAATCGATCCTAAGATTTCTTGGGAGGGACATAGCTCAGGATTTGTTGTAGGAATCGTCTTGGCTTTATGGAACTATAAAAACCTCCCTACCGTACAAAAGAAGTATGAGTGGGAGAAGGAGGACTATAGCGCAGCCGACGATCTTTTTATGCAGCATTTTGACTCTAAAGGCAACTTCCATCCTACAGAACATTGGTATAATAGTAAACCAAGCGAAAACAACCACACTGGATTACATAGAGGTCAAATAGAATACCATTATGAATCCGATGAAACTAAGAGGAAAAACTCCGCTGACGAACGATCTCGTATAGAATAGCACCACATGCAACCGAAACATTCAGTGAGTTTATCTGTCCTAAGAGTGGGAGCGAAGCACTAGCATCTACCTCTTTTAGTACCGAATGAGATACTCCTCTGCCTTCCGACCCCATGATTAAAGCAAGTGGTTTTTTAGTATCGGTTTCATATATGGTTGTTTCTCCTTTTCCTGCAGCTGCGATGGTATACACTCCAGATGCTTTAAAATAAAATACCGCATCTTTTATATGATCTACCTTGCAGATTGGTACGTTAAATATAGCACCAGCTGATGTCTTTACCGTATCTGCAGAGATTGGTGCGCCTCCTTTTTTCTGCACAATAATAGCATCTACGCCCGTACATTCCGCAGACCTAATAATAGCACCAAAATTTCGAACGTCGGATATTTGATCGAGTACTAAGAACAATGGATTGGGTTTGTTTGCAAGAACTTGCTCTACCACCTCTGCGAATTCGCGGATTTTAATCGGCGATATATCTGCTACAATCCCTTGGTGGTTCCCTTTGGTTAAGCGATTAAGCTTTTCGATAGGGACTTCTTGGATCTGGGTAGAAGTGCCTTCAAGTTTCTTTAGTATGGTGTTGATTACTGGATTCTCTATGCCCTGTTGGATATAGATTTTGTCGATATCTTTCTCTGCTTCTATCGCTTCTCTAACAGGATGTATTCCAAATATTCTTTGTTGTGTACTCATAAATGTAAATATATGTTTCAAATGTACGAAATTTTGTGTGTCCTCATAGCATAATAGAAGGGCTACCTATTTTTTGGTAGCCCTTGGTATGCTTCGTGAATGAATCAAAAAACTTTTTAATCGTCTTAGTATCCAGGATTCTGAACAAGGTTAGGGTTCCTAGCCATGGCGTCTAGGGAAAATGGCAATAAAAACTTATAGCTAGAATTTTCCACTTCTAACGTAATTGGGTTTTCTCCCGAACCATCTTGCTGGTGGCCTTCGTCAAATCTACTTAAGTCCTCTCCCCATCTTTTGATGTCTAAGAATCTGCTCGATTCAAAAGCCAACTCAAGTCTTCTTTCCAATTTTATAGCCTCCCACAGTGCATCACCAGTCTCATTTCCAGATACGAAGTCGGTATACCTAACCTCTCTAAGTTTGTCTAATTCTGCCAATGCTACACCGTGATTGTTTAGTTTATATTCTGCTTCTGCTTTATTTAGTATGGCTTCTTCTGCACGTAGTATTTTAAGATCTACTATACCGTTGTGACTGCCTCCTTTGCCCCATAGTTTAGCAATAAAAATACCGGAATTGCCATGAGCATCTTCTCCTTTCTTCATAAATACTTCTTTTCTAATGTCACTGGAGTCAAACATATCATAGAAAGATTTAGTTACATTAAATTCTGAGGATCTATTATTAATACTTCCTTTTCCCCAGGTATATCCAATAGGTTGCTCCATTCCATCCTCTCCTGGCATATTGCTAATGTAGAATAGTACTCCAGCCTTACTGTCGTCGGTAAATACCGAGGCTAAATCCTCTCTTGGTGATGGTTGTGTGGTTATTTCGGAGGCATATTGAGATGCTTTTATGTTGTTTTCGTCCCCACCTAAATAAAGATGCACCCTGGACAAGTATAAAGCGATTGCCTCTTTGTTTAATCTTCCGCCTCTTTGGTTTGTTTCTATGTGGTTATATGCAAACTCTAAGTCCTCAATAATATGATTATAGGTTTCTAATAGGTCTAGTCTAGAGGGAGTGTTTGGTGGGTCTATACTAGTGTTGTATAGAATGCCTAAACCTAGCTCACCACCTTGCGTGGGAATCTTACCATAAAACTTAACTACATCAAAATGTGCAATGGCTCTTATCCCTCTGGCTTCTGCTTCTATTTTTGAACGGAAGGATTCCTGAAAGCTGCTTTGGTCAAGAAATTTTAAGATAAGGTTGGTTCTGTATATCATGTTATATGCTGTGGTATAGATTCCCATTTGTGCGTTTGCAGCATTAAAATCATAGTCATACAACGTTGTTTTGGTGCCACGACCACTCGGGTTTCTAATTATGTTGTCCCCAAGTACCTCTGGAAGTGAATTTAAATCTCCAGTATCGGAACCACCGTAATATGATCCGAATAGAAAGACATTATACGTTTCTATTAGAGCAGTTTCAAAATCTTGTGGAGTACTATATTCGTTATCAGATGGAAGGATCGAGTCGCTATTACACCCCACTAATGCAAGTGTCAAGAATAATATTAGAGTTGCTTTGCCTATCAATTTTCTCATTTTATTTATATCAATTTAATGTTTGTGCTTTTGTCAACAAGCAAAGGAAGTAATTTTTCTGATAGCATTATGTATAAAAAATGCCAATTCTTAAAAGTATCGTTGTTGGGTATGGGCGTGTTAGGTTGCTTGGCCTTATTAATAACGATACGGAGTGATAGTGGTTTTGAATGGAAGTATTAGTTTAATTATAGGGAGAGGTTAAGTCAAATGAAAATTAAATCCGCTTACACCTTTATTACACTACATGGAATAGGTTTAAGTAGCTAGAACTATATTAAGTAATACTAGTTTTAATATTTAGTGTGCTGTATATGAATTATGGATTAGTTATTCTATATCTATATTAAGGAGTAGTTATTGTTTTCCACTAAAACAAGGATAAAGAAAGTTAGCAGAAGTTTCGGCCCTGTATGGACCGTTAACTACGACGATATTATTATACATCCGCTATATGCTAGTTCGTACTATTTTGAGTAATTGGTGCTTTAATGATGCGTGCTATTTAAATGTTAATGATATTAAGTTTAATAGTATGGTTCTTATAAGGTTGTTTTAAGAGATAGTAATAATTCCTCATATTTCTCTATACCTTATAAAATATGTAGTTTTTACTCTATAGGCGCGACACAAAGGACGGGTGGAAGAAATTAAATTAATTGTCTGTATTCTTTGTGTAGTCAAGTAATTTTCTCATATTTGTATTCAAACTAAAAAAAATGTTAATTATGAAAGGAAAGTACTTTTATCTTTCAGCACTAATTTTCGTGCTGTTTGCGCAAATAGGATTTGCTCAACAAAAGACGATAACAGGAACAGTTACCGATTCAAATGGGGTTCCTTTAATAGGGGCTACGGTTCTTGTTATTGGAACGACAAGTGGAACTAGCACAGATTTTGATGGAAACTATTCCATGTCGGCAGCAGCCGGCGATGTGTTAGAGTTCTCTTACATGGGTTATACCACGCTTACAAGAACGGTTGGTTCGGCGAATACTATCAGCGTTTCTTTAGAGGCTGACTCTGCTGTGTTGAGTGAAGTATTAGTCGTTGCTTACGGTACACAAACTAAGGAATCTTTAACGGGTTCTGTAGCGGAAGTTAAAGCGGAAGATATTGCAAGAATATCAAGTGCTAACGCAGTACAAGGTATGACGGGAAAGGTTGCAGGTGTGCAGGTTTTCTCTTCTAGCGGACTTCCAGGGCAGGCTCCTGTGGTAAGATTCCGTGGAATAAGTTCAATTAATGGTTCTTCGGCACCACTATATGTTGTAGACGGTGTTCCATTTACAGGAGATATTAGCTCAATAAATAATAACGATATTGAGTCTATGTCTTTCTTGAAAGATGCAGCGGCTTCATCATTATATGGTAACCGTGCAGCTAACGGAGTAATTATTATAACTACCAAGTCTGGTAAGAAAGAAGGTGTCAACTATAATGTTTCCATTACAAGTGGTATCGCTACAAGAGGAGTGCCTGAGTATGATATTTCATCAAGTGTTCCAGAATACTATGAGTATCACTACAATCTACTAAGAAATGAGCATTTGATGGATGGGCTTAGTTCCGATGCAGCTCATGCTAATGCGGTAGGGGGATTGATCAATGGTTCAGACGGATTAGGTTATAACGTAACAGATGTAGCTGATTCTGATTTAATTACTGCAGATGGGAAGTTTAATCCAAATGCAAATATTCTTTATCAAGAAGATTGGAAGAAATTCCTTTTTGGTACAGGACTATACAATAGTACCTTCTTTAATGCGTCAACGAAAGACGATAACACTTCTATGTACTACTCAGTAGGTTATGAAAATAACGAAACCTTTATGGAGAACGCTCGTTGGGAGAAAATTACTGCACGTTTTAAAGGAGATTCTAAAATAGGAGATCGTATTACTGTAGGAAGTAACTTATCTTACTCATTGACAAACTCTAATGCGCCAGATGGATTTGATGGTGGTACTGCATACAGTAACCCATTCCAATGGACGCGTCATATCGCACCGATTTATCCAGTACATGCTTACGATGAAGACGGTAATATAATGGTAAACCATCTTGGTGAAAATATATATGATGATGGTACAGGAAGATATACTGGTAATGTAAGAAGATATGGAGAGATGCAGAACCCTTATGCTACTTCATTGTTAGATAAGAAATTATCCAAGAGTCATCAGATTTTTGCTAGCGGTTTTGCTGGAGTAAATATCCTAGATGGCCTTGATTTTAAATATGTGGTAACTGGTGAGCACAGAGGAACTCGTGGGCACGATATGGATACTCCACTATATGGAGATGCAGTGGGTGTTAATGGTCGTTTGTACAATACGTCTAGAAACATTAACTCTATAAACCATCAACAGCTTTTAGAGTATAATAAAGACTTTAATGGTCTTGAGGTGGATGTTTTAGTAGGTCATGAGACATACAAGAGAGATAACGATTACATGCATCATCATGTTACTAATGGATTGATTCCAGGTAGTGTTTATTCCGATATGTATGCAACATTGAGAGATGCTAGAGGTTTCTCTACACCTTACACTTTAGAGAGTTATTTAGGTAGAATTAACCTAAATTACGAAGGGAAGTACTACTTAACAGGTAGCTTTAGACGTGATGGTTCTTCCAGATTCCATACCGATAACAGATGGGGTAACTTCTTCTCCGTTGGTGGATCTTGGGTGGTTTCTAACGAAGACTTCTGGCAAAGCAATGTTATTGACTTCTTGAAGCTTAAGGCTTCCTATGGTGAGGTTGGTAATGATAACTTAGGGTATGCATTCCCATATTTAGATTTATTTACAGTAGTGCAGACTCCAGAGGATGTAGATAATATATCTTACAACCAAACATTTAAAGGGAACCCTGATATTACTTGGGAGAAAAACCAAAACTTCAACGTTGGGTTAGACCTTGCTATGTTCAGTAACAGACTAACACTAGATGTAGAGTATTTTAATAGAAAAACAGACGATTTACTTTATATGAGACCTTTACCATTATCTGAAGGGTTCGCAACCATGCCAGAAAATATTGGTTCCATGGAGAATACTGGATTTGAAGTGTCATTAGATGGTATAATAATCCAAAATGAAGATGTAATGTTGAATGTGTTCGCAAACATAACTTCGGTAAAGAACAAGATTCTTTCACTTCCGGAAACAAAACCAGGACACATAATTGATGGTTCACGAATTTTAAAAGAAGGTGGTGAAATGTACACATGGTACATGAGAGAATACGTAGGATTTAATCCTGAAACTGGACATAGCCAATGGACAATAATAGATGACGTGACTGGTGAGGTCGGTGTTACAGAGGATTATAGTTCTGCTACATTAGTTAATACTGGAAAATCATCACTGCCAGATATCTATGGTGGATTTGGTTTTAATCTAAATGTTAAAGGATTTGAAC
>DATGMW010000180.1:0-4282 GCA_035307105.1 Flavobacteriaceae bacterium | reverse complement strand
GCATACCATGGTTTTATATCTTTTTGCATGTAGCAAGTTTTAAGACTGCAAAAATATGGTATTTTTGCGGTATATTAAGGAAATGATCATGGGAAAAAATTATAGAATGCTAGCCAAAACCCTTTTCGGGATGGAAGACTTACTAGCATCGGAATTACGAAGCTTAGGTGCAGGAAATGTGGAAACTGGCGTTCGAAACGTTACGTTCGAAGGAGATAAAGGCTTTATGTATAAAGCAAACTTGTGTTGTAGAACCGCTATTAGGATATTAAAACCTATCAAGTCTTTCAATGTGTTTAATGAGGAAGACTTATATAAACAAGTATATGACTTTCCATGGGAGGAGTATATGGATGTTAATCAGACACTTGCTGTGGATTCTACTGTTTTCTCAGATTATTTCACCAACTCGATGTTTATTTCTCTTAAAACGAAAGATGCCATAGTAGATAGATTTCGTGATAGAGAAGGCACGCGCCCAAGCGTAGATCTAGACTTTCCAGACTTACGAATCAATGTACATATCGACAGAAATATAGTCACCATATCTTTGGATAGTTCAGGTGAATCTTTACACAAAAGAAGTTATAAAGTAGAAAATGTGGAGGCTCCTATAAATGAAGTCTTGGCAGCAGGAATTATTATGTTGTCTGGATGGGAAGGACAATCCAACTTTTTGGACCCTATGTGTGGAAGTGGAACGTTTCTTATTGAAGCTGCAATGATCGCTTGTAATATTCCAGCGAATATAAATAGAGAAGAGTTCGGATTTGAGTTGTGGAAGGATTTCGACGAAGAACTTTATAATACTATTGAGCATGCTATGCTAAAACGCATACGAGAGCATCCGCATAAAATTATGGGTTACGATAAAGACCCAATTGCAGTAGAGAAAACACTGGAAAACATTAAAAGTGCCAACTTAACGGAATTTATTCAGGTTTCGGAGCAAGACTTCTTTGAGTCCGAAAAGGAAGGAGAAAAAGCATTGCATATTATGTTTAACCCTCCATACGACGAACGTTTGAGAGTGGAGGATGTAGAAACTTTCTATGGCGAAATTGGAAGTACCTTAAAACATAGCTACCCAGGAAGCCAAGCTTGGTTTATTTCCTCCAATATGGAAGGCCTCAAAAATGTAGGGCTTCGACCTTTTAAACGGGTTAAACTGTTTAACGGACAGCTAGAAAGTCGCTTGGTAGGCTACGAAATGTATAAAGGAAGTAAGAAAGGAAAACCTAGGTCTTAGGTAGCAGGTTGTAGGCGGCTAGCCGCTAGTTGCTAGTTGCTAGTTGTTGGCTGCCGACCGCTGATTACTGATTGCTGACTGCTGACTGCTGACTGCTGACCGCCGATTGCTGTAAACCAATCCCTTATAAATCTTAATTAAAACTATTCTAAATAAGCTTTGTTTAGATAGGGTTTGTACTATATATTTGCCGTTTATTATTCTTAATCAGTCTAAATAAACGACAAATATGAGATCTTTTTACTTAACAGTATTTTTTACAATCTGTTGTACAGTAGTTATTTTTGCACAATCTGCAACTATTCATGGGACCATTAAAAGCAATTCGGACGAAGAAATTCCTTTTGCAACGCTTTACATTAAAGAATTAGAAAGGGGTGTTTCCTCTGACGAAAATGGTGCATTTGAAATGAATCTTCCTCCTGGTCAATGGAGTGTCGATATTAGTGCCGTAGGGTACCATCATCAAATACGTACCATTTCTTTAAGAGAAAAGCAGGATATAGAATTAAATATTAGAATGCGTACGGATGCTTTGTTAGAAACGGTGGAAGTTTTTGGACAGCGCAATGGCCGACCAGATAAGATAGAAGCGCTAACCAGATTGCCTTTAGAAACCTACGACCAGATTCAAAGCATCTCGGTAATCTCCGACAAACTCATCAAAAACCAAGGAGCGCTAACTATTGCAGAGGTAGTACATAACGTGCCCGGAGTCTATACTTTTGCAACTTATGGGAACAAACGTGAGAGTATGTCCTCTCGTGGATTTAGAGGGATTCCAATCTTAAAAAATGGGGTGCGCGTGCATTCTGATTTCAGAGGCGTAGGAATTCTTACCGATATGCAAGGGATTGATAACGTACAAGTACTAAAAGGAGCAGCGGCTATAACCCAAGGCGTTGCTACCGATTTAGGAAGTCCAGGGGGCGTAATAAACCTAGTGACCAAAACACCAAAGCTTTATAAAGGAGGTACGGTGGGATTACGCGTAGGAAGCTACGGACAAGCTCGAGCTACCTATGATGTCTATTCGCCAGTCAACAATAAAGAAACGCTTGCATTTCGAGTAAATGGTGCGCTGGAAACCGCCGATAGCTATCGCAGTATGGTACATTCCGATAAAATTTATATAAACCCTTCTTTGCTTTGGCTTATAGATAACAAGACGAAGTTAATAATGGAAATGGATTACTTTAACGACGCGCGCACGCCCGACATAGGTACGATTAACATGGGCGAGAATGATGTAAATGCTATTTACGACATGCCGCATGATAAGTTCCTAGGCTATAAAAATGACCGTTCCATCACCAAAAACACTACTTATTCTTTGCGTTTAGACAGAGAAATAAGCGATAAGCTAGCATTAAAAGCAGCTTTCTACCACTCGGATTTAAGTTTGAATGATAAAGGAGCTTCTTTGGGAAGTGTGATAAAAGAAGACGGGCAACCAATTTACAATCAGCGAAATAGAGGCTATAGTATTGCGAATAGAGTGGATAAAAATAGCGTTATACAATTTGATTTGGTTGGGGATGAGGTGAAAACTGGAAGTATCTCCCATACCTTCCAAGTCGGTTTTGATTTCCGCACCAACAAGTTTAGCACGTTTAATCAATCCCAGAATAATGTAGATGTAATCGATGTGTTCGAGGATATATCCCACAGTCTACCAACATTAAACTTACGAGATGGGGTAATCGATGGCGCCGAATCTAGAGCTATCGGCTTTATAGCACAAGATGTTATAAGCTTTACCGATTGGTTCAAAACTTTCTTAGGCGTACGTTTAAGCAAAAGTGAAACGATACTTGCCGAAGAAAACAACAGAAACTCTGCGATCAACCCATTGGGTGGGATTATTTTATCGCCTACAAAAAACATCAATGTTTTCGGTTCTTATACAAACAGTTCGTATCCGCGTACCGCCGCAAGACTTGGAGAGAATGGGGAAGAGCTAGGAACAGAACGCTTCGATCAGTTAGAGGCTGGAATTAAATCCCATTGGTTAAATGGTCGTTTTAGAGTGAATCTTACCTTCTTTAAAATCAATAATAAAGATATGAACCTGCCAGTGTATGACGAAAACTGGGTAGAAACCGGTTATTACCAAAAAGGTGGAAACGATCAGCGTCAAGGAGTAGAAATAGAATTTACAGGAAGTTTATTGGAGAATTTAGAGTTGATTGCTGGATACTCCTATATCGATGCGCAGTATAAAGATCACACGTCGTTTGTGTACGGTTCCGCACCGCTGAACACCCCAAAACATACCTTTAACCTCTATGCGAACTACGGATTTAAAAATGCCTTAGAAGGTTTGCATATAGGAGCTGGCGTGTATTATACCGGAGAAAGACCTATCAACGATTGGTCGTCTGGAGCCATAACCCACGAGGGAATTGTTCCAAATCAAAAACCCTTTAACGTAGATGCCTATACAGAGGTGAATGCGCAAATTGGCTATCACGTGAATGAACATTGGAACCTTCGATTTATAGCCAATAATATTTTCGATAAAGTAGGATATAACGCCTACCGCACTCGATACATAAACCAAACTACCCCAAGAAACTTTGCGATTTCGGTGGATTATAATTTCTAATAGTTTAGTTGGTTAGATTAGGTGAAAAGCAACTGTTTCAGATATTGAAGCAGTTGCTTTTTTATTAAATTACTTAGCTCTAATTTTAATCCTCTACCGCGTTCGTCTCGTAGGACGAAAAAAAATCTGTATAATCGGTGGTCTGGATTCGGAGGCCAGTGGTCGGAAATGTTTTTTTATTTCAGTGTAACGTTATGCGATATGGAGTTATGAGGTTATGGCGTTATGATGTTAATGCGTTTAGGTTGTACCGTAAAGGTTCGCAAAGTTTTTTCTTCGCATTCTCTTAGCGTAACCTTTAGATTAGCAAAGTATAAATTAGACTATAAAACAAATAAGATTTGTAATAATAGAGTTTCATTTTTTTATTGATAACCTTAACTTGTTAACAACAATAAAAAAAGAATGGGGTGAACTTTTTTGCG
>DATGMW010000179.1:0-11963 GCA_035307105.1 Flavobacteriaceae bacterium | reverse complement strand
AGTGATTTAATCCACGATTCTTCCTCTTGACCACCCGAACACAAACTTTAATTATTTTTCCGCAGATTTCGCAGATAACCGCAGGTCTAATTTAAATTTCAAAAGACTCGCCCACTCGCCAAGTCACCCATTCGCCCACTCGATCTTTTACCACAGATTTCACAGATTAACACAAATATTTTTGCTATTTATCACTAAACCCCGACCTCCAATCCCTGAACACCGAATCCTAAATGCTTCCCGCAGATCTAATTTAAATTTCAAAAAACTCGCCCACTCGTTAACGACTTCCAATAATCTATAATGCCAACTCAAGCTGAATAGGACAATGGTCGGAGCCATAATATTCGGATAAGATCTCACTAGACTTTACTTTCTCCATAAATGCGTTACTGACTAAAAAGTAATCAATGCGCCAGCCTGTATTGCGTTCTCGAGATTTAAATCGATAGCTCCAAAAAGTATATTTCCCTTCTTCTTCTGGATAGAAATGTCGGAACGAATCAACCAAACCAATGTCTAGAAGCTTGTCCATTCCATCTATTTCCACTTGGGTATATCCTGCGGTTTTGTTGTAGTTGGCCTTGTCGTTTTTAAGATCGATGGCTCGGTGTGCCACATTCAAGTCTCCACAAAGTATAACCGGTTTTGATTTCTTAAGATTTTTTAAATACGCGCGAAAATCCTCATCCCAAGTTTTTCTGTAATCCAATCGCACTAACTTTGCGCCAGAGTTTGGAACATACGTATTTACCAAATAAAAATCTTCGAATTCTGCACACAGCACACGCCCTTCTTGATCGTGTTCTTCTATACCCATGTCGAAGGTAACCGAGATAGGCTCTACTTTACTCAATAGTGCAACACCTGAATATCCTCTTCTCTCTGCAGAATTATAATACTGGTGGTAGTCCGTCATTTCCGCCAAAGCTTTCTCCACTTCGGGATCTTGTGCCTTTGTTTCCTGAAGACAGAGAATATCTGGGTTTATTTTTGAGATATCGTCAAAGAAATCTTTTTTAGTAATTGCTCTTACACCGTTTATATTCCAAGAAATTATTTTCATTATTTGTTTTATCTTTTTATAAAATATCTGATTCTAGATCCGAAAACTCAGAGAGTTTGCAATATACTAACTTTGTGCTTTATTTAAAGTACACTCCTAATTCTACTTACTTAGTAGTCATATGGTCAAACTTAAAATTCGTTATTCTTTCTCCCCTTTTTTGCTGCTTTTCGTTCTTTTCGTGCTTGTTTCTTAAAGAATCCTCGGAAAAGGAAGTTGTGCTGTAATGCTTCCATGTTTTGATTTAGTTTTTCCGATGCTTCTTTTATTTGAATCATGGTTGAATCTACCTCTTTCACAAAATCTTCGTCTTGTGTAAAATGATTTAGTGCTCCTTTTCCTGTTTTTAATTCTGCTATATACTCCTCTAGGTTCTTAGTCATCCCATTTACCTCTTCGGTAGAGGTTTCAAGGTTGGTAAATATATTTCGGATTTGATCAGCAGCAACCGTATCGCTTAAAATCACCGAGGCTGCACTTTCATCGTAGTTTATTTTAGAAATTATGGAGTTAATCTCCGACATCGCCAAGTTAGCTCCTTCGGATGTTTTCTTAAGCGCTATAATGGTTTGGTGGATGTCTTTAGCTAAGATCGTATCATTCATCAACATCCCCATAGTGCTTTTACCTTCCAGAATTTGATTTGTTATTTTCAATAAATCCGCTGTCAGCAAAGCAGCATTTTCATTCGTTTTATTTAAGGTTTTCAGCATAGCTTCGGTACTCGCACTACTGTAGGACTGAATAGTGTCGCCAGATGCAACGGTGAGCTCTTGTGGCTCTTGTCCTGGAGAAATATTTACTACCATGCTTCCTACCAATCCATCGGAATTGATGGATGCAACGGCATCTTTCTTAATAAAATAAGAAGCATTCTGATCTACCGACATTTGAATAATAATCTTGCCCACCTCTTTCATCTCAATTTTGTTTACCGTACCTACATTAATTCCCGAGTAGCGAACGTTATTACCGATTTGAAGACCGCTCACATTTTCAAAAACTGCATGTAATTGGATGTTTTTAGTGAAGATATGTTGTCGAGATCCTATAAAGTATAACGCCACAACGAGAACGATGGTGCCTATGATTACAAAGACACCAACTCTAATTTTTTGTGTTGTTGATTTTGACATAAGTATTAGTTTTTAAAAAATGCTCTGGTTTGTGGATCGCTTGAGTTTGAAAGCTCTTCGAAAGTACCCTCCGCATAATTGATTCCATCTACCAATAATATTATCCGATTGGAAATAACCCTTGCGCAATCCACGTCATGTGTAATGATAAGAGAGGAGGTATTATATTCTTTTTGAATGCTTCGCATAAGCGCAATTATTTCATTTGCTGTAATGGGATCTAAACCTGTGGTAGGTTCATCGTACATAATAATTTCTGGTTTAAGAATCAAGGCTCTTGCCAATGCTACTCTGCGTTGCATTCCTCCAGAAAGCTCCGAGGGCATCTGGTCAATGGCATGCAATAGACCAACATTCTCGAGTGCTTCTTTTACCGAGTGTTCGGTGCTTTGAAAGTCCTTGACTTTATCTTTATGTCGACGTAGCGGAAACTCTAAATTCTCTCGAACGGTCATAGAGTCATACAGTGCACTTCCTTGGAAAAGAAATCCGATTTCGGTTCGCAAAAAATCCAACTCTGTTTGTCCCATAGTGATTATGTTTTTATCTCTAATAGTAATACTCCCGGAGTCCGGCTGAATCAAGCCAACAATACACTTTACCATTACCGATTTTCCAGATCCAGATTTCCCCATAATAACCAGGTTTTCTCCTTCATAAAGTTCCAAGTTAAATCCTTTGAGCACATGGTTGTTCCCAAAACTCTTTTTAATGTCTTTTAGTTGTAATACAGGTTTTTTCTCTTTTTCGGTATTCATTTATATTTCAAAAAATATATCGGTTACAAAAACAGCAATAAAATCAATTACAAATACTAGCATAGAGGCATAAACCACCGCAGAATTTGACGCTTCTCCTACTCCAACGGTTCCTTTTGCGCAGTGATATCCTTTGTACGTTCCAACAAGGCCTATGGCAAATCCAAAGAAAAAAGTTTTAATAGTGGCAGGAAAGACATCGCTAAATTTTAATGCATTAAAAACTTGATTGAAATATAGCGTAAAAGATACGTCTCCTTTTAAATTCTCGATCATTGCCGAGCCAAGAAGTGCCACAGCATCGCCCAAAATAACCAATAAAGGGAGCATCAATGTCACCGCTAAAATACGTGTAACTACTAAGTATTTAAAAGGATTGGTCCCCGACACTTCCATAGCATCTATTTGCTCTGTTACACGCATAGAACCTAGCTCTGCTCCTATTCCAGAACCAATTCGCCCAGCGCATATCAACGCGATAATCACAGGGCCTATTTCCCTAACGATGGAAAGACTAACCATGGAAGCCATCCACGATTCCGCTCCAAACTCCATTAAGGTAGGTCGGGATTGAAGGGTAAAGACCAATCCCAAAATAAACCCCGTAACCACTACCAAGAACAAGGAGCGATTTCCCATATTATAGCATTGCTTGAGCAATTCTCTAAATTCAAAAGGAGGACGAAACAATTCTTTAAAAAATCTTCCAGCAAAATACGTCATGTCTCCTATCTCTTCAAAAAAGAATTTTATACGGGACAAGATAGAAGACGTTTTTTTTGACATTTATATAAGAGTGTATTCTCAAATATAACCAAACTAACCCGCCTTATAGTAGGAAATGGGAACAAAAATGTCTTTCAAAAACACCCAAACAAATCAAAAGCACATATTCTGATATGTTGATGATACCAACCTTCCAACTATATTTTGTTCTACGGATCGACCTAAGTGCTATAAGTAATTTCGTTTATTGGCTACGGAAGCTTTAGGATTAAAAATGCCATGCGTCTGGCCAAAGCCACATAATCAAAAGTCCAGCTACAATAGAAAGTAACATGGTACCAGCAATCCATTTAGTGAGCTTTTTGCTACCCATTACTGCTACAAGGATAATTTTGAATGCAAAATTAGAAAGCACTCCAGTCATAATCAAGCGCCAACCTAACTCGGTTGCAAGGCCACCTTTAATAGAATGAGCGAGAGAAAGGGTGATAGCGTCTTTTTTGGCTAAACCGCCTATAATAGAAACTATATATAAACCTTCTTGACCAAACTTTTCTTCGGTAAATGCTACCGCAAGTAAAATAAGCCCGTATAGAACTCCGAAAAGCAAAGCGCTTTTAAATTGCGCTGGATTTTTGGGTTCGGGCATAGCATCTTCTGAATTGTCGTGCGATATCACATAAAACAATAGGATGGAAACAAGGGACATAAATAAAAAAAGAAGAATAAAAGGCAAGATTAATTCTCCGAATTTATCCGGCACCACGATTCCAATTTCAATAATAACCCGAACAATGGAGACAGTCACCGAGCTTACAATAACAAAGGCTGCAATTTTACTTGCATTTTTATTGGTAGCCGCGTTCCGCGCATAACTAACAGTGGTAGCAGTACTGCTAATTATTCCTCCCAAAATACCATTGGAGATCATCCCTGCTTTCTTGCCCACCCATTTATACACAAAATATCCCAACACACTTATTCCAACAATCAGAGTGATCATCAACCATATATCTCGCGGATTTAAAACATCTAGTGGCCCATAGGTTTTATCGGGAAGAATGGGTAGAATTACCAAAGAGATTCCAACAAAAGTCATAATGGCCGCAAAGTCCTTTTCCTTAAGTTGGTCTATAAATTTATGTAGGGTTTCTTTAATATAAAGTAGAATAGCCAAAACGCCGCCCACAATTATGGCTATAACTTCGTTCCCCAACACCAGATAGGCTCCAATGGCAAACATAAGCAGAACGGCCACTTCGGTAGTCTGCCCCGCAACAGGCTTGGGATCTCTATGAGCTATAATAAGGTTTGCGGTGATCATCAAAGCGGTTACCGCTATTCCAAAAACTGGAAGAATATATGGATTGTCGAATTCGCGAGTCAAAAAACCTGCCATTGTTCCAAGAATAGCAATAAGGGTAAAAGTACGAACGCCAGCTGTTTCGTGGTTCGTCTTTTCACGCTGTAAACCCACAAGTAGGCCCAACCCAAAAGAAATTCCCAAAGTTACAAGGTCAGTATACTCCATAGCTTTACTAAATTATGCAAATCCGAGATAGAAGATTATTTATAAAATGTTAATAGATTAGCATTAGAGAAGTTTTTTTAACAATGGAAAAACGGTTATTTAATCAAGCTAAGTTTTAATTATATACCAGCTATGAATCGCTTCTTTGATTTTAATAACTGATTAATCGATACATTTCCTGTCGATAAATAAAAATTAAACTGCCAACTGTTATAGTCGCTTAAATAAAAAATGGTGGCATTCTCTGTCAGATTTTATCAGATAGTTTCCAAATACAAATATTATTTTAAAATAGAATCATTTTTAAAGTATTCATGATAAATATCACTGTATTTTAATGGAAAAATTGAAATCTTTGTAATTGTATCTTTTTAGACTTGAATGATGTTTAATTAGATAGGAATAACAAATGAATTATAATTTCGGTATCTCAGGAGTCGCGCTATATTTCTATTGATTGCGCAGTATACAAACACTTAACCTATGCTAGGATAATTAAATAAATAGGAGCACACAGATTAAATCACTAATTTTAACCAATACTCTATTCAAAAAACGGTATCATGAAAACAATTTTATACGCCACCGACTATTCCGAAAGCTCTATCGCTGCTTTAAAGTATGCCTACAACATGAGTTTAAAAATCAACGCAAAGTTGCTTGCTGTACACGTATTTGATTTTCCAAAAACGATCTCCTCGAGGGAAGAGGATATCTCTAAAGAACTGCTGACGGGACACCAAACCAAACTTACAGATTTCTGCGAAGAGCACTTAGCTTGGGAATCGGATAACGCACCTGTAAAAACCGAGGTAATTGTAAATCCTTCCATAGTGCATGGTATAGTAGAAAAGGCCAAGGAAGTACAAGCCTGTTTGATTATTACGGGAATGAAAGGAACCAGCAGACTGCGAACAATGATTATGGGAAGCACCACAAGAGATCTTATAGAGAATGCCCCCTATCCGGTTTTGACCATTCCAAAAGATATCTCTTACAAGCAAATCAAAACCATGGTTTATGCATCCGACTTTCAGAGCCAAGACTTAGGAGCGATTAATAGGCTTGTTGAAATAGCAGAACCGCTTGGCGCTAAGGTAAAAATAATACATGTCTCGCCGATAGAGCACTCGGTGGAAGAAGGGCAAAGAAAAGTAAATGAAGAAAAGTTAAATAAATATGTGAAATACCATAACATGGAATTATATGTTTCGTATTCCAATGATATCTTCACAGAACTACAAACTTATTTAACTAAAAACAATGCAGATGTGGTGGCTATGTTGGAAAGAGAAAGCAGTAGTTATGGTAAAAAACTGTTCTACAAAAGTCTTGTAGAGAAGATGAAAGTTGCTGGAGAAATTCCATTGATGAGCTTTAATGCCAAAAACTATGGCATGTTCCATCTTTAAAAAAGCGCTTAGTCCAATAAGTCTTTAATCGCTGACTCTACGTTTATATACCGAAACTTAAAGCCTTGCTCCTTAAGACGATTGGAATGTACTAATTGTCCATCCAAAGCCAATGTTGCCATTTCTCCAAGCACTATTCGTAAAACGAATGCCGGAACTTTTGGAGCCCATAGTTCTTTATCTAGTTGTTCTGCAATTCGTTTTGTCATATAAGAATTGGTTACTGGACTAGGTGCTACTGCGTTGATTACCCCTTCCACTCCTTGTTTTAGACAATGCATATAAACCTTAGCAACGTCCTCAATATGTATCCAAGACATCCACTGTTTCCCAGTTCCCAATGGCGAGCCTACTCCCATTTTTATGGGTTGTACCAATTTAGGAAATGCACCTTCTTCTTCGTCGAGAACCACTCCTGTACGAATAGTAGCTACTCTGACTCCCAATTCTTTAAACTGGTTAGCAGCTGCCTCCCAATCTTTTACTACGCCACCTAGAAAGGAGTCGTCTACCACATTGCTATCCTCTGTATACATAGCGGTATAGGAAGGTGGATAAATTCCAATAGCACTAGCAGAGATATAATGCGTTACTTGGTTTTCGTGATTGGTAAGTGTTTGATAAATTAAATTTGCAGAATCAATTCGACTGTTATGGATTTCTTTTTTATTGGTAGCTGTCCATCGGTTGGATATGGATGTGCCCGCAAGATTTATAACAGCAATGATGTTTTCAAAAGCTTTTGGATCTATGATTCCTGCACTTGGATCCCAATAAAATCCTTTATAATTCTCGAAGTTTTTAATTTTGGATTTAGAGGTAGTAAGGTAGTGTACTTTAATATCACTCTCGTGACACAAATTCACCAATTCTTTTCCAACCAATCCTGTAGCTCCTGCTATTAATATGCGCATGCTGTATTTTTATATTTAATTTCAAATTTATCGAAAAAAGCAATGAAAGTCTTGCTTGTTAACGCAAGATTAGGAGGGATTTATACCTTTTTCACCGCTCTTAGCATTTCTCTTTTTCCTGGAGGTCCAGGAAGGCGTTCTACCGTAAATCCAACTCGCTGCATAATGCGTCGTACTTCGCCCTTGGCAGAGTAGGTAACCAGTACGCCATTTGGTTTTAAAGCGGCAAACATTTGCTCGAAGATAGAAGTTTCCCAAAGTTCTGGCTGTACGCGAGGTCCAAAAGCATCAAAATAAATAAGATCGAAACCTTCCGAACTTCTAAAATCTTCAAAGCGTATGTTTTTCTTCGTCAGACTAAATCCATCTGAAATGACCTCATCCTTCTCCCAAGTACCTGAGTGGAGTTGCATGTATTCCGATTTATTTATGCCTAACTGCTCTGCAAAGTTAAGGGTGTCAATTTCAGTTAAAGGTACTGGATATGCTTCCAATCCAGTATAATTCAAATGCAACCCCTTCTTTCCCTTCCCTTCAAGATAGGTTAACAATGCGTTTAATCCAGTACCGAATCCTATTTCTAAAACAGCCATAGACGTTGGTTTTTCTTGGCCATAAAAATATTGAAATCCATGTTTAATAAATACGTGCAATGCTTCTTGGATAGCACCGTGTTTGGAATGATACTGTTCGTTCCATTTGGGCAGGTGTAAAGTAGTAGATCCGTCACCTGTTTTTAAGAGTTTTTTCTTTAATAGCATTAGAGAGTTAGTTATGTTAAAAACCTCATTATTATTAATAGTAAAGGTGACTTTAGCGCGTTAATTCACCTTATTCTTGCCATTACTAGAATTATTACTGATTTAGCAATGGTCTTGTAATTCTATTTTTGCAATAGTATTACAATCTAATGAATAAATATTGTTTTATAAGCGCTTAATTTTAGTTACTTTTGTGCTACTCAATTTTTACAAATATTTATTTTGTTACCTATATTATGAACTTATCCGATTATACTATTCAAGTTACCCCTTCCCCTACTTCTAAAATTGATCAGGTAGATTTCAACAATCTTATTTTTGGTGCTAACTTCACCGACCACATGTTTACCTGTGATTATGTTGACGGACAATGGACAAATCCAATTATCCAACCATACGGTGATCTTACACTTTCTCCTGCAGCTAAAGTTTTTCATTATGGGCAAGCTATTTTTGAGGGAATGAAAGCTTTTAAAGATGATAACGGGAAGATATTTATGTTTCGCCCAGACCAAAACATAAAGCGCTTCAATAAATCTGCTGTTCGTCTTGCGATTCCTGAATTTCCAGAGGATTTGTTCTTAAACGCATTAAACGAGCTTCTAAAGTTGGATAAAGAATGGGTGCAACCAGGTTTCGGTAACGCCATGTACATTCGTCCATTTGCCATCGCAACACAACCAGGAGTATTGGCTAGTCCATCGAACCAATATAAATTCGTCATTCTTTTATCTCCTGTACAGTCTTATTTCACTGGCGAAGTAAAAGTGGAAGTCGCAGAAAAATATAGCCGCGCGGCAGACGGAGGTGTTGGTGCAGCAAAAGCAGCTGGTAACTATGCAGCACAGTTCTACCCTACCAATTTGGCAGCCGAGAGAGGTTTCCAACAAGTAGTTTGGACCGATTCGCAAGAGCATAAATATTTAGAAGAGGCAGGAACCATGAATGTGTTCTTTCGAATAGGCGATAGATTGATAACCGCACCTACTAGCGAACGAATCCTAGATGGTGTAACGCGTAAGAGCATTATAAAAATTGCAGAAGGTTTAGGCATTCCAGTGGAAGTACGCCGCATCAATATTGATGAAGTAACCGAAGCCTCTAAGAAAGGAGAACTAATGGAAATATTTGGTTCTGGAACGGCAGCGGTAATAAGCCCAGTATCTGCAATCAGTTACCAAGGCGTAGAATACAAGCTTCCAGAAATAAAAAAGGAAGAGAAATATGGCGTAATTCTCAAGCAAAAGTTCATGGATATCCAATACAACAAATGTGAGGATTATGCAGACTGGCGAGTGGAGGTTAAATAAATAAAACAGAATGTTTACAACCAACCAATTAATTTTTGCCGGAGTCTCCTTCGTAGCCTTTGTTATTGCCATGTTTTTCTTATATAAAAAAGATAGCGCATTACACAAAAAACATTACAAGGGTAGCTTTTGGATTTTAGTGGGGTTTATTGTTTTTGTCGGGCTTTTATTACTGATAAAAACCGTGATGAAAAACTAATTATAACACATCATTATATAACAAAAAAGTCCTTGCACAAATTGCAAGGACTTTTTTGTTGCCAAATGCTGCTACTTCTATTTTAGTTCACCATTGGTAAGTTGCTATAGTTCTTGGAATACTCTAGCATTTGCTCAGCAAAGTCTTTTGGTTGCAATAATTCAAATCCAGTGATCTCTCCCTCCTCATTTTGAATTGGTTTAATCTCTGGATTTACAAATCCACTATATGGTGGGGTATTGAACTGTGTATTTCTATTTAGTACCTCTTTATGAATGGCTTGATCTACTTTCACACCGTAGGTTTCTACTATATTTTTAGCTGCTTCAAAATCTCCTTCGGAAGTGATTCGCTGTGTTTCACGTAAAAGATCTCCAAATAATTCTCGAAGCTTCTCGTAATCGTGGATAACGAAATAAGTTTTTCCGTTTTCTACTTTTTTCTCTATTACATTATCCTTCATCCCTCGCTCATACACAATACTGCTTACCCACTGTCGGTTTCGCATGTGTGTTTGTTCTATATCATCGCCAAGGTTAATGCGCACCAATTGCGTCATCAGTCCGTTTCTAATATAATCGTTGTAAGCTGTTTTACCCACTTTCTCCCAATCATCTACCAATCCAAGCTCTTCCAACTTAGGAGAATATAAATAGTATAATCCAAATAAATCGGCACGCCCTTCTTCTATGGTAGAGGCGTAGCTTTTTAATGTTTCGCGTGGTGTACCTACCCCAGGATTAATTTGCCCAGATGCATGTCCTACTACCTCATGCAATGCCGTATGTAGGTTGTCGGCAAGTTGTCCATACTCTATACTCAAAGCAGCTTCTTCCTCAGAATAAGCAAATTCCTTAATACGACCACTCCCACTTGCTTTTCCGTATGCAGCAATAATATTCCCTAAAGACACGGACTTGCTTCCATGTTCTTGACGGATCCAGTTGTTATTAGGAAGGTTTACACCAATCGGCGTGCTTGGGCTAGAATCTCCAGCTTCGCTAGCTACCACCACTGTTTTGTAGCTAACACCAGTTACATTCTCTTTTTTATGCTCCTCTAGCAACGGCGAGTTATCCTCGAACCATTGTGCTTCTTTGGAAAGAACGTCCATTTTTGCCGACATATCGAAGTCTTTTATTTGCACTACGCTTTCGTATGCGCCCTTATGTCCTTTAGGATCGTTGTATACTTCGATGAATCCATTGTGCCAATCGATATTTCCTTCGGCTTTAAGCCAAGCTATCGCGTAAGCATCCCAAGTTTCTAAATCTCCTGTTTTGTAATATTCTATAAGCAGCTCTAAAGCATCTATCTGTTCTTGGTTTTCAGCTACTGTTACTGCCTTGTCTAACCAGAAGATTATTTTATCGATAGCGGCGCCATACATCCCACCACTCTTCCATACTTTTTCTACCAGCTTTCCATCTTCTTTAACCAATTTGCTATTTAGGCCTTTCTCAATCGGACGTACTGGGTCTGCTTCCATGGCATCGTAAAATGCAGTAGCTTCTTCATCGGTTACATCCGCACCATAGTAATTCACCGCACTACTTAAAACAATGTCCTCATCTTTAGATAAGTTGGTTCGTTTGTCGTCTTTGTCATTGAATAAAACCTCTACAATGGCAGCATCCAACTCTGTATGGGTAGTTTCTAATAGGCTGTTCAAGTAACCTTTACTAAACTCTGGTTTTATCTTGGAGGTACTATAATGGTGATGAATACCATTGGAGAACCAAACTCGTTTTAGATAAATTTCAAAATTCTCCCAATCTTTGGTGGATTTATCTCCATCGAATTCTTTGTAAATTTTTTCTAATGCATGACGAACCGCTAGGTTATGGCGATAGTTCTGATCCCAAATAATATCTCTGCCCTCTACTCCTGCTTGGGTTAAGTAGTAAACAAGCTTTTGCTCTTTTAAACTCAGATCTTCCCAACCTGGGACTTCGTAACGGAGTACTTGGATGTCGGCAAACGATTCCACAAAAGTGTTCGAAGTTTGCTCGGTTTCTTCTGTTTTAACTTTTGCTTCTGTATCTTTGTTTGCGTTATCCACACAGGATACCAAGACGCTACCGCTTAATAATAAAGCTAATAGGAATTTCTTATTCATTTTATATCTATTTTTAATTTTGTTAAAGGTA
>DATGMW010000178.1:0-3347 GCA_035307105.1 Flavobacteriaceae bacterium | reverse complement strand
CAAAATAAAGAGGAAATACTTGCAATTATACCTCAATGAGTTTGTTTATAAGCTCAATAGAAGATATTTTGGAGATAAAATCTTTGATAGGCTTGTAATAGCAAGCATCACAGGGTTATGATAGAAAGCGGAGATACATATTATAATATAATCATAAAGATAGTTTAAATATAATAAGGCTGCAAATTTGTTATAAAGAAGCGTTTTTAGAAGTTGAACCTAGAAGCTACGAAAGGAGATATAAGAGATGAAAACCTAGTTTCTTCCTTATTTCAAAACAGAAGTGTTCATATCCAATGCCAATCTGATGTACTGATTGTTATTAAACTCAAACCTGTCAATAATTTCCCAACCAAGTTTCTGAGTATGTGCTTTTTCTGAAATGGTATTTATACTATTTATAAAAGTTTTGGAAATCGAAATACCATGAAATTAAATATTTCCCATTGCTCAAAATACTCCCAAGTTCCTGCAAAGGCATAGGCAATGATTAAGCCATCTTTATTCTCTGCGACAAATACGCCATTTTGCTTTAGGATTTCTTCTATTTGCTCGGTTGTAAATGGGGTGGTTACAAATCCGCTCTCTCGTTCTTTTTCGGTTAGCTTACTGTGCAAATTCCTATCTTGAAGAGAAAGAATACCAGGTATATACTTCTTGTTGCCAATTCTTGTTTTTATCATGAAAGTATGTTTTAGAAGTTATATGGAAATTGTAGTTAATAGTTTTTTCACAGTACGCTATCTATTTCGGTGCCTAGGTTAAAGATACTATTATTCTTCTCTTTCCTTTCCGTATTTATCCATTTTACAACCGCAATTGCTACACGTGTACCTGCCCCATATAGCTTCTTTCCAACTTTTAGGAATTCTTACATTCGGTTGTTCCAGTCCACATTTTGGGCAAGTAACTCCTTTTAAATTGATTCCGAAGTTCTTTTTTGTGTTCATGTTTTTATTTCTAATGGTATTCTCGTGATGAGTGGCGATAAAAATCACTAAAGCTAAAGTACAAAAAAAGGCCACGAGTTACCGCGGCCTTTTGTAAGTATAAAAATTAAAACCAAGTTAGTTCTAGTATCCGAAGATTTCTTCTAAGCTTAGTCTTTTCAGTTCTCCTAAAGAGTTTAATTGCTCTTCACTTATATTTTCTTCATCGGTGATGATGCAATAAGCGTACGGCTTCTTTTGGATTAGGTTTGCATGCAATTTGTTTAAGTCAGATAGCTCTAGATTTGCTAAGGACTCGTAGGTGGTTTTACGGATGTCGTAATCCAATCCTAAACGCTCTGCATTTAAGTAGCTAAACAGGATAGACGCGTCGTTTATTCTATCGGTTACTAGTTTTTTCTGCATCGCATCTTTTGCATTTCCAAAAGCACGGTTGGATTCTGGGAATTCGTCTAGCAGCTCGTGCATAGCTTCTACGGCGGACTCAAACTTATCGTTTTGCGCACCTACATAGGCCGAGAACGTATTTTGTCTGTTTAAACGGCTAGCGGTAGATAAACCTGCGTAGGTAGAGTAGGCAAGTGCCTTGGACTCACGGATGGTTTGGAAAACAATGCTTCCCATGCCTCCACCAAAGTACTCGTTAAATAAACGAATATTTGGTACTTCCTGTGCGTTATAATCTCCGGCGTTTCTGTAGAAGGTTACTTCTACTTGCACCATGTCGTAATCCGCAAAGTACACCTCATTGTTTTTTATTTCTCGTTGTACAAACTCTTTGGTTTTTGGTGCGCTTTTTACTTTTCCTTTGGTGTTGATCAAAGAAGAAAGCTGCTTGCCTATTTCCTTATTGGTTTTTGGTCCGTAATAAAGGATCTTAAACTGGTAGCTCATCAATTCTTTCAACGATGCTAATAGTTCTTCTGCAGTAAGGTTGTCTAGTTCCTCGTCTGTCAATCCGTAGTTGAACGGGTTGTCTGCGCCATACTGTGCATAGTTCATCAGGCCTCTTTGAATCGCTCCTTTGTCTTTCTTACTGTTTTCTCTAGAGCGCTTTAATCTGGCAACATAAGCTTCTAGTGCGGCATCATCTGCTTGTGCGTTTTCTATTAAATCATGGAGTAAACGAACGGATGCATCAAAGTTTTCTTGTAGGCCACTAAGACTTATGTAGGATTCTTCTCCTTGAGTGCTTACGCTAAAGTTAGTTGCAAGGGCATAGAATGCTTGGGTAATTTCATCGGCTGTTTTGTCGTGCGTTCCAACAAAACGAATGTAGTTTGCTGCTACTGGCCATAGTTTGTTGGCATAACTACCTGTGTTAAAATGGTAGTACAAGCTAAACAAATCGTTGTTTTTGTTTTGTACGCTTAGTAGCGGATAGTTCCCTAAAGTAGACTGGTCTATATCCTTCTTGTAGTCTAACCAAACTGGCGCAACTGGTGTTTCTGGAATATTGCTTATATACCCTAGAAAGTCGGATTCTGCTTCGCGGTTTACTTCCACAGCAGTGATTTGTGGCTTGTCTACTTTGGTAGTATTCTCGTCTTTTCCTTGTTCTTTATATACTACTACGTAGTTGTCTTTCAGGTATTTCTTAGCAAAGTCCATGATGTCTTGTTTGCTAACGCTAGTGATATGGTCACTAAAAGCCAAGGTGTTTGCCCAATCTGATTCCGAGGTAAAGTGATCCATCAAAACCGAAGCAGAACGTGTAAAGCTATCGTAGGTATTTATGTTGGATTTTTTAATATTGTTGCTGATAGAAGTGATAATCTCTTCCGAGAAGTTTCCATTTTTAATGTTCTCTATTTCTTTTAACAGTAGCTCTTTTACTTCCTCTGTGCTTTGTCCTTCGGTAGGCGATCCGGATATAAGCAGTACGCCATAATCTCTAAGCACATAAGGGAACGCATAAGCACCAAGTAGTTTTTGTTGTTTTACAAGGTTTAAATCGATAAGTCCAGCGGAACCGTTGGATAGAATACTACTCATAAGCTCCAGCATTTGTGCATCTCTAGAGGAGGAGCCTGGGAAACGGTACCCGATCATTACGCTTTCTGATTCTGGTCCAACTACTTTACGTACAATAGGCGTTTCGATAGGCTTTTCTGGCTCGAAAGAGTAAGGTTTTAAATCTGATTTTTGCATATAAGAAAACGCCTGGTCTATTTTCTTAATCATAGTGTTGCTGTCAAAATCGCCCACCATAATTACGCCCATGTTGTTTGGTACGTAGTAGGTGTTGTAGTACTTTCTAATCTCTACTAAAGAAGGATTTTTTAAATGCTCTATCGTTCCTATAGTGGTTTGCAAGCCGTAGTTATGATTTTTGAAAAGTCCTGCGAACATCTCTTCAAAAACCTTACGTCCGTCGCTATCTAACGTACGGTTTTT
>DATGMW010000177.1:0-3747 GCA_035307105.1 Flavobacteriaceae bacterium | reverse complement strand
GTTTTAGATATGTTAGTAGGAACAAATCAACCAGAGTATTTAAACTTCTTAATAAATATCAATGCAGATATGTTGACCTACGTGTCCACTAAAGAAAATAGCGAGGGAGCCGACGAAGCTGCTAAGTTTTATCACCGAAATTTGGTAATGTTTTCTAATCTTAATCAGATAGAGTTAACAGAGAATGATCGTGTTTTTATTTTAATGGGAGCTACCCATACCGCGTTTTTTAATGATTTTATTAAGCGAAGTCCTAAATATAAATCAGTAGATGTTTTTGAGTATTTAAATTAATTAGCTGAAATATCCTTATCGTTAGAAATAATAAAGCCGCTCCGAATTTTCGGAACGGCTTTATTGCTGTTATTTAAAAAAGACTATTTGAATTGGTCTTCTTCAATGTCATCGTTAAAACTGTACTTATCTATGTTTACTTCTACTTCCATACCAGGAGCTAATTCCGTCGTGGATTTAGTTGGCAGCATAATGCCTTCAAACTCTTTGTAGTCAGAGAAGTAAGTATTGGTTGTAAACTCTTGTCCTTGCATCTCTTGAGTTTGTCTTTCTAAAACTTTCAGTCCGGTTTCTTGATCATAGAACCATTTTGTAGACTTGCCATTTTGAATTACATAAGCAGGCTTTCCGTTAATTATTTCTGCTCCTGCTAAGGTAGCATCCGTTGCTTCTAGTTCAGGAAATGGAAGTGCGGAAAGTTTTATTGCTTCTGCTTGTTGCTCGTCAAAATCTATTCGTTGGCCTTGTGCAGACTGGAATCCTTTTTCTCCATCAAAAACTTGCTTTTGAACTACCATTCCGCTTGTGCTTATTTCTAGTAGAAACTGACGGTCTGTAGTTACTATTGTTTTCGTTATCAATGTCATGCCTTGCATAGACATGTTAGATTCACTACTGATGTTTTTAACTTCCTGTAGTTTTTCTCTTCCGCCGATTGCATCTATATAGGTGTTTAAAACACTTTCTACCGTTACGTTCTCGTCCATTTCTACATCGTAAGTAGGCTCATCTACTTCGTTTGCATATCTATCGTAGTAAGTAACTGGTAATGGTTTGCCGTCTAGGTTCTGTAGGTTTTTCAATCCTTCCAGTACTTCCGATCCTTTTCCAGTAACTACAATTCGTAAATTACCTTCTTTAAAATATTTATTTGCCACACGCTGCACATCTGCTACGGTAACTTCATTTAGTTTCTTTAGGTAGTTCACGTAGAAGTCAGGGTCTAGGTCTTGAGTTTCTACACGTAATGCATAGTTTGCAATAGTAGACGGTCTCTCCAATGCACGAACAAAATCTCCTGTATAAGAAGCTTTAGCTGTTGCTAGTCGCTCTTCGGTTACTGGTGTTGTGCGGATGTTTCTAATCTCTTTCATGATTTCTACCACAGCACTGTCAGTAACTTGGTTACGCACGCTTGTCGTTGCAGCGAAACGTTGGATTTCTTTTCCAGCACCTATTCCAGAATAAGCACCATAGGTCCATCCTTTGTCTTCACGAAGGTTTAAGTTGATCATACCGCTAAATCCACCACCTAAAATATGGTTGGCAAGGATAGCTGGGAAATAATCCTTATCGCTCATTTTTAAGTCTACTAAGTTGATTACCGCAATCTCCGACTGTACGGCATTTGGCATGTCTACAAAGTTTATTTGAGTGTATTGCACGTCTCTTGGCGTATTGAAAGTTACTTTTGGAACATCGCGTCTTCTCCAATCAGATAGTTCTTTTTTTACAAGACTTTCTACTTCCTGGAACGTTACATCTCCTACTACAACTAAGTAGGCATTACTTGGAGAGAAGAAAGTGTCGTAGTAATTTTTCACACTAGCTAGCTGAATTCCCTCTAGTACTTCTTCTGTCGTGAACTCTCCTTTAGGGTGTTTTTTACCGTAGGTAAGAGCAGTATTTACACGTCTTCCTACTTCGGAGACACTTTTCTCTGAAGTCTTGAGGCTTTCTATGTAGCGTGATTTCTGAGAGTTAAACTCCTCTTCAGAAAACAATGGGTTTTTAATTCCGTCTGCTAAAAGCGAAAGGATTCTAGGGAAATATTTGGAAAGGGAGCTAGCTGCAGCGAATTCATTTCCAAAGTTGATACTGGCACCTAGGTAATCGATCTCTTCGTTATAAGCATCTTTATCGATATTTGCTGTTCCGTTACCCATCATTCCAGCAAGTATAGTAGAAACTCCTACTACGTTTGCTTCGCCATGCATTGGGTTGTCTATTAGTAACTGTACGCTAACACGTGGCAGTTTATGGTTCTCTACTACCATAACCTTTAAGCCATTCTTTAGCTTAAAAGTTTGGGGTTGTGTAATCTCAATAGTAGGAGCAGGGCCTGGAGTAGGTTGTTTGCTTCTATCTATTTGTGCTCCTGCTATGCCGATAAACAACATGGAGATCAGGAATATAAAACTATATTTTTTCATGATATATAAATTCAATAAGGTAATTATTAGTCTTCTTTTGGTAAGTACTCTAAACGCAAACGTTGGTTAGGGTTTAAATACTTTCTCGCTACGTCACGAATCTCTTCTCGCGTAATGGATTGGTATAGCTTTAACTCATCGTTTATTTTACTAGCATCATTGTAGAAAGTATAGTAATTCGCCAATGAGTTAGCGATTCCTTCAACACTTGCGTTCGATTGAACATATCTGTTCTCAAATTTATTGAGTAACATTTGGTGTTCTCTCTCGCTGATGAGGTCAGTTTGAATTTTTACAATCTCTTCATCTATTTCCTTGGTAAGTTGCTCTAAAGTTGTTTCTCCCATTGGGATAGCAAGAGTGATGTAGGAACCGTAGTCTTCTTGAGATAAGTTGATCGCTGCTACTTCTAAAGCAGTTTTGTTTTCGTCTACCATCTTCTTGTATAGTCTAGAACTTTTTCCGCCGCTCAATATATCAGAAATCATATCCAGTACGCTAGCATCTCTTTCTGTCATTCCTGGTGTACGGTAAGCGTTGATTAGAGCTGGTACTTGAATGTTAGGGTCGTAATGCTTTGCGTCAATCTGTTTAGTGATTGGTGCTTCTTTTATATTTATTTTTTCCACCTCTTTTCCTCTTGGAATAGAGCCGAAGTAATCGTCGATCATCTTTCTTGTTTTTGCAGGGTCTATATCTCCAGCAACAACTAGTACCGCATTGTTTGGTACATAGAATTTCTCTTTAAAATCGATAAATTCCTCTAAGGTTGCAGCATCTAAATGCTCCATAGAACCTATGGTTGCCCAACGGTAAGGGTGATTGGTAAATAGGTTTTTCTTCACTGCATAAAGTAAGTTACCATAAGGCTGGTTGTTTATGCGTAAACGTTTTTCCTCTTTTACTACTTCGTTTTGTGTGTCTACTCCAATTTGATTGATTACTGGGTGCAGCAAACGCTCGCTTTCCATCCACAATCCTAATTCTAGGCTGTTAGAAGGGAAAACTTCGTAGTAATATGTAATGTCGTCTGTGGTGTAGGCGTTGTTTGACCCGCCATTGGCTGTTACTATATCGAACCACTTTCCGCGCTCTATATTTTCGGTTCCTTCGAATAATAAATGCTCAAAAAAGTGAGCGAAACCAGTGCGCTCTGGATCTTCATTTTTAGCTCCTACGTGGTATTGAACCGAGGTTACTACTACCGGAGCAGAATTGTCTTGATGTAAAATAACGTGGAGCCCATTGCCGAGAGTATATTCCTCGAAGTCCACTTCTTGTGCTTGCACGCCTATTATGG
>DATGMW010000176.1:0-9034 GCA_035307105.1 Flavobacteriaceae bacterium | reverse complement strand
TCTTCCATCAACCTATCGGCATTTGGCTGTTGCAATCGTACCGCGCTATAGGCTATATAGTAAGCACAATCTGCTTCGATGGTCTGATTATCGGTGGTTTCCTTCAAGCTTTTAAAACGCATCTGCGCTGCTTGGTATTGGTTTTTATCAAAGAGTTCTACTGCATCCTGATAGCGCGAAATATCGCTGTTCAGCTCTTCTGTGTGCTGCCCAAATGCTATAGCGGAAAAAAGTAAAACAAAATACAAGGTTACAAGGTTCTTTCGCATCAAGTATATTTTTTTTATAAGCGTAAATATATTGCTTTAATTGTCAAAGCATATATAAGACTTGTTAGATTTTTGTTATAATGGTATAAAACTCTTAGTCTTACGCTTAATATTGCCCTACACTCTATAGAAACGTCAGTTTTCAGACTTTGGTATAAGGCTATCTACTAGTCTTGAGTTTTTTACTTCAAAAAATATTGTACTTTTAGGCAAACAAAAACAGTATATATGCGTTATTTATTTATTCTCACGTTCCTATGTATAGGATTTAGTTTTACAAGTCAAAATGTTTATGCACAGAAAGGGAGTTTTTCTAACCTAACGGAGAAGAATGGAAAAATAGGCATTGGCACTAAAAACCCAGATGCTTTATTGACGGTGAAAGGCGACATACATGCACAAGAAGTTTTAGTAGACCTAAAAGGTGCCGTAGCTCCTGATTTTGTTTTTGAAGACTATTTTCTAGGTAAATCCAATTCCAATCCTGCCTATCGCAGATGGACATTGAGCGAAACAGAAGCTTACCTTGCCGAGCATTTGCATCTACCAGGAGTACCATCGGCGAAAGAGCTAGAGGAAAATGGAATGAACTTGATGAAGCAGAATTTGATTTTACTGGAGAAGATAGAAGAGTTAACCTTACATCTTATAGACCAACAAAAAGAGATGGAAAGTCTTAGAAGAGATTTACAAGAACTTACCAACTAAAATAATTACTTTTACACAAAATTATTCCTATGCCTGAGAGTGTTTTATATTTAAAAGATGCGTCTATTTATCAACAAGACAACCTGATTTTATCGGAGGTTAATATTCAGATCGAAAAAGGAGAATTTGTCTATCTTATCGGAAAAACAGGAACTGGTAAAAGTAGTTTTATGAAAACGCTTTACGCCGATTTACCTCTTAGAAAAGGAGAAGGAAGCATTGTTGGCTATGATTTGGCAAGCTTAAAAGAAAAAGACATCCCTTTCCTACGCAGGAAGCTAGGGGTAGTATTTCAGGATTTTCAATTGCTAACCGATAGAAATGTACAAGCAAACTTAGAGTTTGTGCTAAAAGCTACAGGATGGAAAGACAAGTCGGAAATAGCACAACGTATAGACGAGGTTTTGACAAAAGTAGACATGCAAACCAAAGCATTTAAGTTTCCACACCAACTCTCTGGTGGCGAACAGCAACGCGTGGCAATAGCAAGAGCACTTCTAAACGACCCAGTATTGATTTTGGCGGATGAACCAACGGGAAACCTAGATCCACAAACCAGTATTGAAGTAATGGAAGTGCTACAGGAAATCAATCGAAATGGGAACACCATCTTAATGGCAACACACGACTATGCCTTGCTACTTCAATACCCATCCAAAACGCTAAAAGCAGAAGACAATCAGCTGTTCGAAGTAGAGCAAAACGCATAGTAACGCTTACTCTTCTATACTAGGATCTCGCAGTTGCAAATCGCATTCTGCTTGTAATTCTGGATCGATTTTTAAATGAATCTTAGAGTCACTATTTGGGCTGAGTTTTGTACCTGGTTTTAATACAATAGCTTGCTTGGAGATAAGAACTAGATTGGCTTCTTTTTCAAAAACAATATCCCGCAAGTGTAATTCTTTGGACAAGGTAGTTAGCTTAAAATCCCAACGGTCAAAGTGTTGGTCACGGATTTCTGCAATATTCTCTTCCCTATATAAATTATAAACCAGTTCCACTGCTTCCCCAGTATTAAGTGCACCAGCGCCATAATAACCATAATAAGGTTTATTAGCTTCAATATGGTCAATGTTCGTCGATGTTAATTTTAAAATAGATTCCACCTCGGTATGTGGCAAACAAGGGTTTAAAGAAAACATTAGACCTACGGTTCCACTGACTAAAGGAGCAATTCCAGAAGTCTGATTGAAACGTGTATAATTTAAAGAGTCTTTTGTTTGATAGTCAGCATATAAGAATAGTCCAACCGAAGGACCTAAAATATCTATTTTGGTGTTTAAAGTAGCCACACCTGCTGGATAGAGATACGCCTTTTTAGTAATATCCTTCTCTTCAAAACCCATAGTACGACCTACATGATAGCGAATATTCTCTGCATACGGAGGGCTATCGGAATCTTTGTATAAGATATTATCTTTAGGTTCTAAGTAGCGATGCATTACTCCAGATACCGCAATAACATTATCATAGGACGCTGGATAATAATACACTTCTCCTTTGGTTTCCACCCAATTGGGATTATGTCCGGCCGCAACGAGAATAGTGCCATTATTGTATATTTCATTTATGATTTCTTGCCCAGTTTCGTAATAAGTTCGGGTTCCATAGCTGCAGTTTATCACCTTAGCTCCATTTTGAGATAGCTCCAATAAATTTTTATAGGTTCGAAGATCGCTAAAATTTGTCGCTAGAATCCCACAGTCGTAACATACCCCAGGGATACCATAGGCATTATCTCCATTGGCAGCCGCCAAAGAAGCACTGGTATATCCATGCCCAGCACTTTTTGTAGATTTTCTAAGTCGCTTAGACTTCCCAATAAACTCTGGATCCTCTACATCAAACTCTCCATCTGCAATCCCGATTAACACCTCTGGATTTCCTGTTGTATAATACCATGCCTTAGGAGCTCCTATAAAATCGAGATAATCTAAGTTTAAAGGAAAACCCTCATTTGTACCGATAGTACTCGTCAGGCCATAATCATTTGGCTCGAATATTTTTTTATCCTCGTCATGTATATGTTCCCCGTCTTCAAAGAGTTCTTCATGGCGAAGCAGTAAGTCTTCCAATAAAAAATCAGAATCTGCTATTACAAAAAAAGTCCGCTTTAAGAAGGGTCCTACGGCATTGCGATAGGTTTTCTTAAAAACTTTAATTTTATAGTTACTAAGGGTAGCAGCTAAGCTTTCGTTCGTCCCAACATAATGTAAAGCTCCCTCACGCTCTTCGAATGTTAATTCAAAAGACTCTTCATGTGCTCGTATAAAAAACCAGGCGTCTTCTTGGGCAAAGAGAGAAATAGAGAAACAGAAAAATATAGATAGAAAGAGTAATAATCGCATTTGAAACAAAATATTAATCGATGTTTATTTTATATTTTAAATGAATATATGCAAGCAAAAAAGCTTTGCACTTAAAAGTACAGACTTTTGAAGTAAAAAAAGCTTGATATTAGATTAATCCTTAAGTTTGTTCAGCTAAACCTTGAAAGATTTCTTTAATGTTTTATTTCAAAAACATTTGTAAGTCATCTAGGAAGAAGGTAGACCACCAAACTAATGTTTAATCGCTATAAAATCTGTTTATGAAGGTTCTTTGCATTGGCTATTATGATAAGTTTTCTAGGCTATTCTTAGGTGTAAAGAAGCATTTAAAAAACAACTATCCTGCCGCCAAGTTCACTGTAGACAGTATGTATTTCAGTGGTTACTTGTACACATTACTTCACGGACAGAAAGGCAATTGGTTAAGCTTAAAAGCATGGCGTTTGGCTAAAAAGAATAAAGAGAGATACAATACACTTCTAGCTTCTTCCCATCTATACAAGGATTTCGATTTAGATAAATTAGCGAGCTCTATCTTTAATCCTAAATACCATAAAGAAGAAGAGTTGTTAAGGCAAATTATGGCCTACGTAGATATCTTAGAGCAAAAGATAGTCGACGTAGATGTACTGATCCTAATCGGCGACTCCCGTTTGCCTTTTGAAATAACTAAACAAATGGCTGAAAAGCTACATATAAAGACCTACCATTTAGAGCAAGGACCGTTTAACACCACTATTTTTGACAAAAAAGGAGTAAATGCAAACTTGTCTGTTAGAGGTTACATTCCAAAAGCGAGTATAAGTAAAAGTGAAGAACAGCAAGCCTATAAAACACTAAGTACGCAGAAAAATAAGAAGTACTTTAGAAATCCTATTTATAGAGGTCTAGACTATGTTATGGAGTTTTTCACAATGAATACCACTATATATCCCCCAGATTTAAAAATTGATTTCTCCATTCTAAACAAACAAAAATCGGATTTAGACCTTAAACGATTTGTAACGGAAGAGCAGACAGACAAAAATATTTTTTTATTTGCATGCCAAGTGCCGTTTGACGTAAACATAACCCATCATAGTCCTTACTTTAAAAGACATGTAGAGATACTAAAAGAAGTGTTCCACAACTTACCTAAGAACAGTATCTTAATCGTAAGAGAGCATCCGATTTATAAAAGTCAATATGAAGAGGAATTTTATGATTTTATCCGTAATAATGAAGGCATTTATCTTGATAAAGACTTAGGCTTGAATCAGGCGTTAGAGTTGGCAAATGCAGTTATTATAGTCAACTCGACAGTAGGACTAGAGGCGCTTACAAAATCAAAAGCAGTCTTGGTTTTAGGTAAATCCTATTATGATAGCAGTTCTATCTGCAAGAAATATTCAGAAGAAAAAAATATGCGACAGTGGCTTATAGATACTTTAAACTATACTCCGGATAAAAGTGCGGTACTAGATTTTATCAACCATTTGCAGGAAAAAAGCCTTATTAATGGATTTATTACAGACAAAGGCTCGGCCGTAGCCCATACTATTGCAAACAAAATTATTCTAGATCTTGAAAAATAATACGTCCACCCCATCTTTTACTGTTGTGATTCCTTTGTACAATAAAGAGTCACAAATAAGTAGCACTTTAGAGAGTGTTTTAAATCAAAGCTTTACGGACTTTGAAGTGATTCTTATCAACGATGGCTCGACGGATAAAAGTGTAGAGGTGGTGGAAGGTTTTGAGGACGATCGAATAAAACTCTTCCATCAAGAAAACCAAGGAGCATCAGAGGCTCGAAATCAAGGGGTTTTAAAAGCGGAAAGCAAGTACATCGCTTTAATAGATGCAGATGATTTATGGTTACCAAATCACTTGGAAGAGTTGCATAAAAGCATCACGCTATTTCCAGAAGCCTCCTTTTATTGCAATGCCTATCAACTAACTTTAAGACCCGACTTCACTCAAAAAGCTACTTATAGTTTAGAAAACATAGATAAGATTCAAATCGTAGAAGATTATTTTCAAGCAAGTTTAATTCACCCTATTGCACACACTTCTGCTGTTGCATTTAAGAAAGAAGATTTTTGGGATATTGGAGGCTTTAGAAAACACATAGTTTCCGGACAGGACATAGATTTATGGATACGATTTGGTCTATATAAAACAATTGTTTTTAATCCAACCTATACTAGCATCTATGACAGGACCGTAGCAAATAGCCTTACAAAAAAACATCTTAGGAGAGTTAAATACGAATTTTTGAACAGTTATAACAAGGAGGTAGAAAATGCTCCAAAAGGTTTTAAGCGTTTTTTGGATTTAAACCGTTATGCCATCGCTATTCAATGTAAATACTATAACGACAAGGAAGTGTTCTCGCTTTTAAAAAAGGAAATAAATCCACGATCACTGAACTGGAAGCAGAGACTGCTTTTGAATACCCCATCTTTCGTGGTAATCCAGCTTAAAAAACTTCATTCTTATCTAATTAGTAAAGGCTTGTATTTTACAGCCTTTAGGTAGGTATGTTTTTAAAATTCAAAAATCATCCCTTTTTATATTTTTTAAACTCGTCATACTCTCGAATATAATCCGCTTCATCGTACTCCGCACTTACCAAGGAAAGACAAACTGCCCCGGCTGAGAATTCTATTAATTCCCGCCATATCCCATTGGGAATCAGCAAGCCTTTATCTGGCCTGTTGAGCAAGATTTCTTTCCGCTCTTTTCCATCATCCACTACCACAATAAAACTACCACTTAGGGCAATAAGGCATTGTTGTAATTCTTTATGCGCATGACCTCCACGAGTAGAATTGCTTGGCACATCGTATAAATAGTACACGCGTTTTATGTCGTAAGGTAAAGTTTCCTTCTCCACTACCGACAAGTTTCCGCGACCATCGGGAGCTGTAATCTTGGGGATATGGATGATTTTAATCTGTTCTAACATGACAAGAACCCTCTATTTTAAATGTATTATTTCTGTGAAATATAAATGTATGTAATTCGGACTACTTTAACGAGTTTCTAAATTATTCTTTTATTGCTTCTAAAATCACCTCTTCCCATTGCTTTGCTATATTATACATAGCTAAATGCTGTACACTCTCTTTAGCAAAAGCCTTGGTTTGATGGTATAGTTGCTCCTCTAAATACATTCTAGACATAGCCTTTGCCAAAGCCTCTACATCGTGATTTGGTACTAACAAACCATTTCTTTCATTCTGGATTATTTCTTTAGGCCCACTCTGGCAGTCTACAGAAACCACTGGTGTTCCAACAGATAAAGCCTCGATGAGCACGCGTGGAAACCCTTCATAACGACTAGATAGCACGAGAAACTTCGCATTTTTTAAATACCAACCTACATCTGGCGTATAGGCATGATGAATTATTTTATGTGTAAGTCCCAACGCCTGTGCACGTTTCTGAATAAAAGATTCTCCTTCCTGCCCTTCTCCTAATATTATTAATGGCACATTCAAAACAGGTAACTCCGATTGGCTATACGCATCAAGCAGTAATGGTAAGTTTTTCACTTCTATATCCAACCTACCAACAAACAAAATATAAGGTGGTTTTAGATCCCATTTTTCCGGTTTCTTTATAGGCAACTCTTCTATAGGATTATAAATCGGCGTAAAATGAGTCGTATTATAGTTTTGGTTCATCGTCTCCGCTATTTCGTTGGAAACAGTTATTATCCCTTTGGTGCGGTGCAGCATCTTACGAGTCATCCAATCTTTATCGGTCACGTAGTTTTCTTTTTTAAAGCTACGCATTACATATAGTAGCTTTTGCCCGCGATAGAGATAATTTAAATAAAACAATTCTCTTTTCCATAAAGGCTTTACTCGATTATCGATGATGATATCGAACTGCTGCGCTTTAATAAATTTACGGAGTTTACGAAATCGCATCCAACGCGCCCATGGTTTATCTGGATCCTTTTTTAAAAGCCCTAAATTGAATAAACTGCCTGAAAAGTCGTAATTTATGCGATTGGTAAGCGTTACTATGGTAACACCAAATCCAAGATTGGTAAGCATGGTAGACAACAACGCAGTAGAGCGTTCGGCACCACCTTCGCCTAAGGAGATACTGACTATACAGACATGAACATTCTGGTTGGAGTTATTGTTTACCATATTATTGTTTTACATTTGAATAAAACACAGACAAATATATACAAAGTCTACCCATATATAGGTTTATGAAAATACTTTTGGTTGGAGAGTACAGCAGGCTCCACAATTCTTTAAAAGAGGGTTTACAAGCATTAGGACACGAAGTACAAATTATTGGTACAGGGGACTTTTTTAAAGACTTTCCTGTAGATATGCGATTAAAACGTAGGTTCGATACAGGACTCGCAAAAAAAATAAAAGTAGGGATTTATAAACTGTTTAAAATCGATATTAGTAGTAGAGCTTTGCTACAACAATTCTTTTCTTTTGAGGACTCGTTAAAAGCCTATGACATAGTGCAACTTATCAACGAAAGTTCTCTGGGAATGCAACCTGCAGAAGAAATAAAAGCGATTGATTTTCTAAAAAAATACAATGAGAATATATTCATGCTTTCCTGTGGTACCGACTACACTAGTGTGTCTTATGCCATGGATAAAAAGATTCGCTACTCCATCTTTACCCCATTATTAGAAAATCGTATTCCAGAAAGGTTCTATATTGGCGCTTTGCGCTTCTTGAAACCTGAATACAAAAAACTACATCAATATCTCTACAAAGAAATAATCCAAGGAGTAATAGCTTCGGATATGGATTACCATATTCCATTGGAAAATAACAGCAAGTATCTTGGACTCATCCCCAATCCGATCAACACGGAGAAATTAGCCTTTCAACCAATTGAGATTTCCAATAAAGTAGTGATCTTTATGGGAATCAATCGCAACAACTTCCTGAAAAAAGGCATTGACTTTTTTGAAAAAGCACTAGTACAAATTCAGAAAGAATTCTCTGATAAAGTGGAGGTCGTTACTGCTGAAAACCTTCCTTACGATGTTTATATCAAACAATACGACCGGGCTCACATTCTGCTAGATCAGGTCTATAGTTTTGATCAAGGATTCAATGCTTTAGAAGCCATGGCAAAAGGAAAAGTAGTGTTTACAGGTGCTGAGCGGGAGTGGGAGGAATTATATAATTATAAAGAAGATGAAGTATGTATTAACGCTTTGCCAGATGTAGATTACTTGGTAAACAAACTCCGTTGGTTAATTAATAATCCACAGGAAATAAAACGCATTGGTTCTAATGCAAGAACCTACGTTGAAAAAGACCATGACTATATAAAAGTGGCAAAAACTTATTTAGACACATGGCAATCGGCTATAGACTAGCTTTCTTTTCTTGACGAGTAAAGTAAGTGCGTACTAAGAAAAACACTACAATAATATAAATAAAGATTCGGAACATGTGTGCCATCACTACTCCTTCTACCCCATACAAATCGGTTAAGTAATAAGCAAAGCCATAAAAAAGTCCCAAGGATAATAATTCCGTAAATATAAAGCTCTTCACCATACGCTTAGCAACAAGCTGATAACTTAAAACAATAGAGGCTAATCGGACAAAGTCGCCGATTAATTGCCATTTAAATAACGGAGCCATCTCGTAAAAATCTGGGTAGATAATCATAATTACGTAATCCCTAAAAAGATAGACGAATAGCATTCCTACGGCAAATAATGGCAAGAGAGTT
>DATGMW010000175.1:0-9915 GCA_035307105.1 Flavobacteriaceae bacterium | reverse complement strand
AATGTTCTTAAGGCTGGCAAAATTATTTCGTATATTCTTTGTTAGATTCATTGTCGTAAATGATACTTTCTTAAGTGTTTTGCAAAATTATAATAAATTATATTAAAACCTAATTTGGCTTGTCAAAATTACAGTGGACTTGTCAAAATTCCAGTTTTTTCTTTCTCAATTCAAAATTTTGACCCAGATAAACTTTCCGAACCATTTCATCTTCTGCGAGTTCTTCCGGAATGCCGGCTTTTAAAATCCCTCCTTCAAACATCAGATAGGTTTTGTCGGTTATCGCTAAGGTTTCTTGTACGTTGTGATCCGTAATAAGAATGCCAATGTTTTTGTTTTTGAGTCGCGCCACAATGCGCTGAATGTCTTCTACTGCCACTGGATCTACTCCAGCAAAAGGCTCGTCCAGTAGAATGAATTTAGGGTCGGTTGCTAGTGCTCTAGCTATTTCTGTTCTCCGGCGTTCTCCGCCACTAAGAAGGTCGCCACGACTCTTTCGTATGTGTCCTAGCCCGAATTCTTCGATTAGCGATTCCATTCGCTCGTGTTGCTCTTTCTTGCTTAGTTTTGTTAGTTGTAGGACGCTAAGAATATTGTCTTCTACACTTAGTTTTCTAAATACCGAAGCTTCTTGTGCTAGATAACCTATGCCGTGTTGTGCACGTTTGTACATTGGGAATTTGGTGATCTCGGTATCGTTAAGGAAAATCTTGCCTTTATTTGGCTTTATAAAACCTACAATCATATAGAAGGAGGTGGTTTTTCCAGCTCCGTTTGGACCTAGCAGTCCAACAATTTCTCCACGAGTAAGTTCTATGGAGATGCCTTTCACTACTTCTCTTCCTTTATAAGCTTTTACTAGGTTTTCTGCGCGTAACTTCATAATTCTAAAATAGGGGGTTTTCCTGGGTAAAAGTACAATTTTATTTAATAGGGATAAAATGAAGGGGATAAATAGAAGATAGTGTAGGAAATGAAAGTATAGAAAATAAAAAAGCGGAGGTCGAACCTCCGCTTTTTGCATTAAGAATTTAAAAATCCTTAATTAGTTTTTGATAAGCTTCTGTACTGCTCTTCCAGTTTCTAGCTCTACTTCTACAAGGTAAAGACCTTTTGGTAGGTTAGAAATGTTTACATTTTGGTTAAGACCATTAACTTGGATAGTTTCGATAGTTTTTCCAAGGATATCTCTTACGATAACTGTTTGGATAAGCTCATTTCCAGAAGAAATGTTAAACTGATCTGAAGCTGGGTTAGGGTAAAGTGTTAATTCTGCAGCTGCAAAATCTTCTACACTTAATGTACCGCTAATTAAAGTCATAATTACATTCATGTCAGGGAAACCAATTGCTGCAACAGCAGTTGGAACGTTGATTCCACATCCTTCTGCCATTAAATAAGAAGGCTGAGAGTCAGCAGCACTGTTGGAGCCGATGTAGAAGTTTTCAGAAACTAAGTCACCATGACGAACTTCTGCAATAATTATATCGTCTTCATTTATAGTGATCCCTTCAGGAATATCAACAGTCACTAGTGATGATTCATCATCAGCTGTTACAGTCACAGGTATTACTGCTAGACTTTCGTAATCTGATCCTCCCCAAGTTGCTGGGAATGTTGTAACATTTGTTTTCCATAATTCTACTTCTAGGTTTACTTCCGCACCTACTACTGACTCAACGCCGAATTGAAATTGAGTAAATGTTACGTCTCCATCTACACCTAAATCTGCTAGATCAAACTTTTTGTAATAATGGTTTTCAGAACTAGGTCCTCCTGTAGTTCCACAAGCTACTGAGCCTGGTTCAACAGTTAATGAAGAGTTAGAAGTGTAAACTGTCCCATCTCCTTGAGCGATAGCAGAAGTGAAGCTAAACGCTACTGCTGCTAGAAAAAGTAATGTTTTTTTCATAATGTTTAAGAATAAGTTATTTTTAAATAATAGTGTAAACTTAAACAAATAATTTCTTGTGTACAAACAATTACTACTTATTTCTATTAAGAGACTTGGTTTACGTGTCGTTTATTGAATATTAAAAACAAATAAATAAGACATAAATCTATCATTTATATTTTTAATTCTCTCACTGCTTACACGAGGATGGTGATTTGGGAATATAAGATTCAGAAAATCAAAGATTATTTCTTAATAAGTTTTTTGACCACTTTTCCTATATCTAGGTTTATTTGTATAAGGTAAATTCCCTTAGTCAGATTAGAAATATTTACGTTTTGGTTAAGACCGTTAACTTTAATTGTTCGGATGGTTCTTCCCGTCATGTCTATTACGGCAATGGATTTAATTATCTCATTTGCCGAAGTGATATTGAACTGATCGGAGGTAGGATTAGGATAAAGAATTAAATCTGCTTCAGCTACTTCATCATCGATGCCAAGCATAGCTCCAGCTCCAACTAAGCTCATAACAATATTCATATCTGGAAAGCCTAAGTCTGCTACTGGTGTTGGTATGGATATATTACATCCTTGTGCCATAATATAGGACGGTTGATTATCGGCAGCATTATTAGAGCCAATATAGAATGTTTGTCCTTCTAGATCATTATTAGTTACCTGTGCGATGATAATATCGTCCCTTTCTACTGTAATAGGGTAGTCAAAGTCAATGGTAACCATAGTGCTGTCCGCTGCATTGGATACAACAATAGATTTTGAGACTAATTCATTATAATCTCCACTTCCCCAAGTGGCAGGAAAATCAGTTGCTTTTGTCTGCCATAACTTAATTTGTAGATTCAAACTAGGTCCGAATCCTCTCGCTGAATGTACGGATTGAATACCAAACTGAAAGCTATAGATATCAAATTCATCTGCTACACCTAAGTCTGTTAAATCAAACTTTTTAAGGTAATGGTTTTCAGAGACGACTCCTGTACTTGAATCTGAACATGCAATGGAGCCCGATAATATTTCTTGAGAAGTGTTAGAAGTTAAAGTGTTTTCCGAGTTTTGTGCGGCAGTTGAGTTTATGCCAAAGGCGAAAACTGTTAATGAAAACAGTATTGTTTTTAGTGTCATGAGTTAGGGAGTTAACGTTCATTTTAAATGGTTAGTTTAAAAAGGGGGAGTGCAATATTAGAGTAATATTTTTTGGATAACAAACATTGCTGCCAAAAGTTTACATGTATAATATTTTTTATTGACGTATTAATGGTTAAAACTCAGGGGGTTTATGGGCATGTTTTTGTATGAGTAAGTCTTTTATAGTTAAACACATTTCTTTTGGGGCAGTAAATTTTGTCCTATGTTTTGAAGATTAGTGCTGTTTTATCCAAAACCTAGCTTTAAGGTAATGGGCTAGCGTACGAACCTAAATGTTTGTCGACTTTTATTATAGTTTCGTATTAACTACTCTGCCTGGCTTCTTTTTCTTGTTTTTTAATCACCGCAGCAGATATGTAAATACTTATCTCATATAGTATGAAGATAGGTATTGCAACAATAATTTGGCTTGCCACATCTGGAGGGGTAATTACAGCAGACAAGATCAGCACAATTACAATAGATATTTTACGGTATTTTCTCAGAATCTCTGGGGTTACCAATCCGATTTTAGTCAGGAAGTATATAATAATGGGTAATTCAAATATCAGTCCACTAGCCAAAACGGAAGTTCGAACCACAGAAATATAACTATTTAGGTCGAACTCATTCATAACATGACTGCTGACGGTGTAGGATCCCAAGAAGTTTATAGATAATGGAGCAACTATATAATATCCGAACAAAACTCCAGTGAAGAATAATAGCGATGCGATAATTATAAAACCTCGTGCTGATTTTCGCTCAGAATCATGTAGGCCAGGGCTTATAAACTTCCAAAATTCATAAATAATATAGGGAAAGCCCACCACAATACCAGCGGTGATAGAGGTCCATATATGGGCAGAGAATTGGTCTGCCATCTTCCTACTCTGTAGTTTAAATGGCAACTCATCAAAGCAAAAGCTGTCAGGAAGACCTATGGCTCTAGCAGCATTGCAAAATAATCTATAGGTTGGAAAGTCGGCATTCTTTGGTCCAAAAATTATTACATCGAAAATAAAACCTTTAAATATAAATGCAACTAACCCTAATAATATGACCGCTATAGTAGCGCGAATTACATGCCAACGCAACTCTTCTAAATGATCTAGGAAAGACATGGTCTTTTCTTTAGAATTGGTGTTGGTGTTTTTATTTTTCTTCATTTTTTAAATAATACCTTCTTTGGTTAAATCATGAATATGAACGATACCGGCGTAGTTGTTTTGCTCGTCGACCACTAAAAGTTGCGTGATGTCGTTTTTTTCCATGATTTCTAATGCGCTCACCGCCATTTCATCTTGTTGCACTCGTTTGGGGTTGGCAGACATGATATCTTTTGCTGTTAATTGATTGATGTTGTCTTCTTTAATCAGCATACGGCGTAAGTCCCCATCGGTGATTACTCCGATGATTTTTTTATTCTCAACAACCGCTGTAACACCTAGCATTTTCTCCGATATTTCTATAATTACCTTTTTTACTGGTGTAGTTGCTTTTACTTGTGGCTGTAAGTTGTTTTTACTTAAGTCACCCACGCGCAGATAAAGTCTTTTGCCCAGAGCACCACCCGGGTGGAATCTAGCAAAGTCTTGACTAGAAAAGCCACGAAGCTCCAGAAGTGCCATCGCCATAGCGTCGCCCATAACCAGTTGTGCGGTGGTGCTGGTAGTTGGTGCTAAGTTGTTTGGGTCGGCTTCCCGATCGATTTGAGCGTGCATGACATAATCGGCACGTTGTCCTAAAAAAGAATCTCTATTGGAAGTGATAGCGATAATTTTATTTCCTCTGCTTTGTATAAAAGGGACCAAAACTTTTATTTCTGGTGTGTCGCCGCTTTTAGATATACATACCACCACATCCTCTTCGGTTATCGTACCTAGGTCGCCATGAATAGCATCGGCAGCATGCATAAATATGGCTGGCGTTCCTGTAGAGTTTAAGGTAGCTACAATTTTTGTAGCAATATTTGCACTTTTACCAATTCCAGTTACCACAACTCTTCCAGTAGCGTTATATATACTTAACACTGCCTCTGCAAATTCGTGATCTATAAGACTGCTTAGTTTTGCGATGGCTTTGGCTTCTAAATCGATGGTTTTTCTAGCTATAGAAATTATGTTATCGTGTTGTTTCAACATTTTAGGTTTTTGAAGACTTGATACTATATGTAATTTTTGTATCTTGTAATATTCAAATAAAAATAAATTTTTCGAATGTATCTCTTTGTCGAACCATAAAGAGATATGTTCGTAGGATTGAATTGCTTACAAAATTACGATTGTTACTTTGTAAAACAACATAACTGAAAGCTTTATTATAAATTTTAAAAATAATTGCAGCGTGTCAACAACAATTTTAAACGCAGCGCTAAAGAAGTATTTTGGCTTCACCGAGTTTAAAGGCCTTCAAGAGGAAGTCGTTCATAGTGTATACAATGGCGAGAACACTTTTGTTATTATGCCCACCGGTGGAGGAAAATCACTTTGTTATCAGCTCCCCGCATTGATTAAAGATGGAACAGCAATAGTGGTTTCGCCACTTATTGCATTGATGAAGAATCAGGTAGACGTTATAGAAGCTATGTCGCCGCAAAAAGGAACCGCACATGTTCTGAATTCCTCTTTAAATAAAACAGAAGTAAAACAAGTTAAATCCGATATTCGAAAAGGAATAACCAAACTCCTATATGTAGCTCCAGAATCCCTTGTTAAAGAAGAATATGCTACATTTTTGGAAAGTGTGGAGATTTCATTTGTAGCAATCGACGAGGCACATTGTATTAGTGAGTGGGGACATGACTTTCGTCCAGAATACCGAAACTTACGCAGCATAATAAATAATTTAGGAGAGGATATCCCCATAGTGGCACTTACTGCAACCGCTACGCCTAAGGTGCAAGAAGATATTCTAAAAAACCTAGAAATTCCCAATGCAACGTCTTATAAGGCATCGTTTAATCGTCCTAACTTGTATTATGAAGTACAACCAAAGACGAAAGATGTAGATGCCGATATTACTCGCTTTATTAAAGCAAGAGAAGGTAAAAGTGGGATTGTTTATTGCCTAAGTCGTAAAAGAGTAGAAGAATTAGCGCAAATCCTACAAGTAAACGGAATAAAAGCAGTGCCCTATCATGCAGGATTGGATGCTAAAACTCGAGTGAAACATCAAGATATGTTCCTAAAAGAAGATACGGATGTGGTAGTTGCAACCATTGCCTTTGGGATGGGAATAGATAAACCTAATGTGCGATTTGTTATTCATAATGATATTCCAAAGAGTATAGAGAGCTATTACCAAGAAACAGGTAGAGCTGGAAGAGATGGTGGAGAAGGACACTGTTTGGCTTTCTATAGTTATAAAGATATAGAGAAGCTAGAGAAGTTTATGAGCGGAAAACCCGTAGCAGAGCGTGAAATCGGTATGGCTTTGCTTCAGGATATGGTGGCTTTTGCCGAAACAAGTATGTCTAGACGAAAGTTTCTCTTGCACTACTTTGGCGAGGAATTCGATAATGAAACTGGCGAAGGCGGCGATATGGATGATAATATGCGACATCCAAAAGAAAAGATAGAGGCAAAAGAGGAAGTCTTAACAATGCTGAAGGTGATTCAGAAAACAAATGAACTTTATAAAGCACGAGAACTAGTAAATGTTTTAGTAGGAAGATCCAATGCACTAATAAAGTCACATAAGACCGATACCATGCCGTATTTTGGTATTGGTAAAGAAAAAGACAGTAGTTTTTGGATGGCACTGTTACGCCAAGTATTAGTGGCAGGATATCTCGTAAAAGATATTGAGCTTTATGGCGTAATAAGACTTAGCAAACGCGGAAAAAGCTTTATAAAAAAACCAGAATCCTTCAGAATGACGCTAGATCATTCTTATAATGAAAGTGAAACTGATAGCTTCGAAGTAGTGCAGAAAGCAAATGAAGTGATAGATAAAGAGCTTTTCGACTTGCTTAAAAAAGAGGTGAAACGTATTGCAGATAAAAACAACTTGCCGCCGTATGTAGTATTCCAAGAGCCATCACTAGAGGATATGGCACTAAAATACCCAGTTACAATAGAGGAGCTTGCAAATGTAAACGGCGTAGGAGATGGAAAGGCTAAAAAGTTTGGATCTTCTATGGTTAAATTAATTGCTAACTATGTAGAGGAAAATGATATTATAAAACCAGAAGATTTTGTTGTTCGCACCACGGGTAGCAATAGCGCTTTAAAACTATATATCATTCAGAATGTAGATAGAAAACTGCCGTTGGATTTAATTGCGGAAGGAAAGCACCTGACTGTAGATGAGCTGATTAAAGAAATGGAAGCTATCGTATTTAGTGGAACAAAGCTAGATATATCTTATTGGCTTGATGAAGTGCTAGAGGATTATCAGCAAGAGGAGATAGAAGAGTATTTCTTAGAAACAGATTCGGATAAAATCGACGTAGCACTAGAAGAATTCGAAGATGAGTACGAGGAAGAAGAGCTGCGATTATATCGGATTCGATTTATGAGTGAAAAAGGTAATTAACGGGACTCTCCCAAGATACTTTAAAACCAGCAATAAAATGTTCGCATTTTATTGCTGGTTTATATTTAGAGTAGGCCTCCCGTGTACTTAGAAAATTAAAAAAGCATTTCTATAATAAAATCTATATGTACCTTTGTAACATATTAAATAAAATTAAAAAATGAAAGAAGGATTATACGCTAAGTTTATTACAAATAAAGGAGATATTTTAGTTTCTCTTACTTATGATAAAACACCAGGTACGGTAGGGAACTTTGTAGGTTTAGCCGAAGGAAAATTAGACAACTCTGCAAAGCCATTCGGTACTCCATATTATGATGGTTTGGTATTTCATCGAGTGATTGCTGACTTCATGGTTCAAGGAGGAGATCCAAAAGGTGTAGGAACTGGAGGTCCTGGATACCAATTCGACGATGAGTTTCATCCAGAACTAACCCACGATGCACCAGGAATACTTTCTATGGCAAATGCAGGCCCAGGAACCAATGGGAGTCAATTTTTTATAACACATATAGAAACTCCTTGGTTAGATAACAAACATACTGTTTTTGGAAAAGTAATAGAAGGACAAGATGTAGTAGATGCTATTCAGCAAGGTGATAAAATAGAAAAGCTAGAAATAGTTCGTGTGGGAGAAGCAGCAGAAAAATGGGATGCAGCAAACGCGTTTCAAACGTTTTTACAATCAAAAAAAGAACGCGAGGCAGCAGCTCTTAAAAAGCAAGAAGATTTAATGCGCAAACTGACAGAAGGATTTGAGAAAACAGCTAGCGGATTATATTATAAAATAACAGAAAAAGGATCGGGTAAAATGCCATCCAAAGGCAATATGGTTTCTGTTCATTACACAGGGAAGTTGTTAGATGGAACGGTATTCGATTCTTCCCATCAAAGAAACCAACCTATTGAGTTTGCTGTAGGAAAAGGACAAGTAATTGAGGGATGGGACGAAGGCTTGCTTTTACTTCCTCAAGGATCTAAAGCAACCTTTGTAATTCCGTCGAATTTAGCTTACGGAAGTCAAGGTGCTGGAGGGGTTATTCCACCAAATGCGACATTGATTTTCGATGTAGAATTAGTAGGGATAAAATAATTAGTACCGATAATCAAAAGAATAAAAAAAGAGCTGTTTGCAGCTCTTTTTTTATTACTTCCATTTAATATTACATCCCATACTAGGTTTCTGAACCTTCATAGGTGGATTGTTGTTTAGAAGTGCATCTAGTGCTTGTCGCAAGTCTATTCCATTAACAGGAATACTGTTTCCTGGTCTAGAACTATCTAGTTGCCCGCGATAGACTAATTTTAATTCTTCATCAAATAAATAGAAATCAGGAGTACATGCAGCATCATAGGCTTTTGCTACCTCTTGGGTTTCGTCATATAAATATGGAAAAGGATAGCGATTGTCTAATGCTACTTTTCTCATCTCTTCGGGGCCATCTTGTGGATAGTTCTCTACATCGTTACTGCTGATTGCTGCAAAACCAAATCCCGTAACGCGATAATCATTGCAAAGTCTAACCAACTCACGGTTCACATGTTTTACATACGGACAGTGGTTACAGATAAACATGATCAATGTTCCTTTTTTACCACGGATATCTTTTAATGAAACTAAATGATCATTTATTGTATTTGGCAACTTAAAGTCTGGTGCTATGGTTCCTAAGGGAAGCATATTCGAAGGGGTTAATGCCATAAGTGGGTCAAGCTATTAATAGGTTAAAATTATGGAGTTCTACTCTCCTTTGATAGGGAAATAGAATTTCAATAAAAATACAAATTTTAATCCTATTTCGCATGCTTCTAGAGTGCTGCTGACTAAAAATATGAAAGTGAAGGCTTTGTTTGTTAAATAAATGTGAATTAAGCGGCCTGAGGTGCAATACGATAGCATATTTTGTAACTTGAGAAGTCTTAATCAAGACATATTATATCATGAAAACTATATCCTTATCTGATTTGCAAAAGTCAGGAGAAAATATTGCTCGACTGCCATTTAGCATTCGGATTTTGTTAGAAAATGCACTCCGAAATAAAGATGGTTTTAGTGTCACACAAGAACATGTAGATACTTTAATGCATTGGAAGTCAGGAGGTTCAGAGGCAGAGGTGCCTTTTAAACCCGCACGCGTGCTTATGCAGGATTTTACCGGGGTACCTTCCGTGGTTGATTTGGCTGCTATTCGCGATGAAGTCAGGCGACATGGTTTGGATGGTTCAAAAATAAATCCATCTATTCCTGTAGACTTGGTGGTAGATCACTCGGTACAAGTAGACTTCTTTGGCACGGATTACTCGTATCAGAAAAACGTAGAATATGAATATAAG
>DATGMW010000174.1:0-3552 GCA_035307105.1 Flavobacteriaceae bacterium | reverse complement strand
TCTGTTCTTGTAGCTCTTTTACTAATACGTCTCTTTTGTCTTGCGAGAACCATTGGCCTTTTTCGGTTGCCAGTTGTAACAAGGATTCCTCTGAAGGTAGTATACTATAAAATGGTTTTAATTCTTCTTTACTAGTGAGATAATCACACATTAATTTGGAGAAATAACCAGTACTACAATAAGGAATCGATTTGTTTTTCATAATTATAAAATATTGTTGCAAAAATACGGACTGTAAACCAAGTATAGAAACAAATAATGTTGAATCTTAGCCAAAATCAAGATATACATTATATGCAAGGTATTAATAAGTGGGTTTCTTTACTCGCAAATACTTTCTAAGATTTATATTAAAGACAAAAAGCCTTCTGCAAAATTTTACAGAAGGCTTTTATATACTTAACTATTCCATATTACTTACTTAAATACATACGTCTTCTGTTGTGTAATCTGTAGAAGTCGTCATCTTTAAGGTTTTCGATAAACAGAATACTTTCTCCTGTACTCTTCATTTCCGGTCCTAATTGCTTGTTTACATCTGGGAATTTATCAAAGCTAAATACTGGTAGTTTGATTGCAAAACCATCTAACTTCGGCTTAAACTCAAAATCGGATAGCTTTGCTCCTAGCATAACCTTGGTAGCATAATTTACGTATGGCTCGCCGTAGGCTTTGGAAATAAATGGAACCGTACGCGATGCTCTTGGGTTTGCTTCAATGATATACACAATATCGTCTTTTACTGCAAACTGTACGTTGATTAAACCTACCGTATTAAGTGCTAAAGCAATTTTACGAGTATGGTCTTTTATTTGCTGCATGGCAAACTCTCCTAAACTATAAGGTGGTAACATAGCATTTGAATCTCCAGAGTGTACGCCACAAGGCTCAATATGCTCCATGATCCCTATGATATATACATCCTCTCCATCGCAAATCGCATCGGCTTCCGCCTCAATAGCACCATCTAAATAATGGTCTAATAGCAATTTGTTGTTTGGAATTCTTTGCAATAAATCTACTACGTGTTTTTCTAACTCTTGTCTGTTAATCACAATCTTCATTCCCTGTCCTCCTAGTACGTACGATGGACGAACTAATAATGGGAAGCCTAACTCATCGGAAAGCTCTAAAGCTTGTGATGCCGTTTCGGCGGTTCCAAATATAGGGTATGGAATATCGTTTTCTTTTAACAATGTAGAGAAACTTCCACGATCTTCGGCTAAATCTAAAGCTCTGTAACTTGTTCCAATAATCTTGATACCATATCTATCTAGCTTTTCTGCAAGTTTCAATGCAGTTTGTCCACCAAGCTGTACGATAACTCCTTCTGGTTTTTCATGCTGGATGATATCGTAGATATGCTCCCAAAACACAGGTTCAAAGAAAAGCTTATTGGAAGTATCATAATCTGTAGAAACCGTTTCTGGGTTACAGTTTATCATAATGGTTTCGTAGCCCTCTTCTTCTGCCGCTAAAACTCCATGTACACAACAATAATCAAACTCAATTCCTTGACCTATTCGGTTTGGTCCGGAACCTAGTACAATGACTTTCTTTTTATCTGTTGGTGTGCTTTCATTCAGTGCCAAAAGTTGTTCCTTAGTAGTTACCGAGGCATCGCCAAAAGTAGAATAGTAATATGGAGAAGTAAAATCAAAAGCCTCGCGACAAGTATCTACTTTCATAAATGCTCTATGTATGCCTAGCTCTATACGTTTATTATACACTTCGCTTTCTAAACATCTTATGATATGTGCGATTTGTCTATCGCCAAACCCTTTTTGTTTGGCTTCTAATAATAATTCAAAGTTTAAATTATCTACCGTATGCTTTTTAAGTTCTTTTTCCATTTCAAACAGTTCTTTAAACTGTTTTAGGTACCACATATCGATTTTCGTCAAATCGTGGATACGCTCTAATGGAACGCCTAACTCTATCGCATCGTAGATTACAAATACGCGATCCCAACTAGGATGTTGTAATTTATATAGGATTTCTTCGTAATTGGTATGTCCTTTTCCATCTGCGCCAAGTCCATTTCTGCTTACCTCTAGCGATTGTGTTGCTTTGTGCAAAGCTTCTTGAAAACTACTGCCCATCCCCATCACCTCGCCTACTGCTTTCATCTGTACGCCAAGCTCTCTATCGGCACCCTCGAACTTATCAAAATCCCATTTAGGAATCTTTACTATTACGTAGTCTAATTCTGGCTCGAACATCGTGCCATTTTCAGTATTTCCTTTTACGGTAAGCTCCTTAAGCGTGTGTCCTACAGCCAATTTGGTTGCCACTTTTGCGATTGGATATCCAGTAGCTTTGGAAGCTAATGCAGAGGATCGAGATACTCGTGGGTTTATTTCGATGGCAATAATATCCTCTTTTTCATCTGGACTTACAGCAAACTGTACGTTACACCCCCCTCTAAACTCTCCGATGTTTAGCATGATTTTCACTGCTAAAGCTCGCATTCTTTCAAAACAATCGTCACTCAGCATCATAGCTGGCGCAACGGTAATAGAATCTCCTGTATGGATTCCCATCGGATCCATATTTTCTATAGTACATACTACAGAAATATTGTTGTCCTTATCGCGCAACATTTCTAGCTCATACTCTTTCCAGCCAAGCAATGCTTTGTCTATTTGCACTTCGTGAATCGGCGATGCCTCCAAACCTCTTTTTAGCAAAGCATCAAATTCTTTTTCGGTATGTACAAAAGAGGCGCCACTACCTCCTAAGGTATAGGATGCACGGATAATCAATGGAAAACCAAATTCTTGCGCAATTTCTTTTCCGCTTAAGTATGAGTTTGCAATTTTTGCAGGAGCTATTGGCACGTCAATTTTCTTCATCAGCTCCGAGAAATCATCTCTATCTTCGGTTATTTTTATAACCTCTATATCTACTCCTAAGATACGCACACCGTAATCTTCCCAGATTCCTTTATCGTCGGCTTCCATGCATAGGTTCAATGCGGTCTGTCCGCCCATTGTTGGCAATACAGCATTGATGTTTGGATGCTTCTCTAGAATCTCTATGATAGACTTAGTAGTAAGTGGAAGTAAATATATGTGATCCGCCATGGATGGATCGGTCATTATGGTTGCTGGGTTGGAGTTGATCAGTATCGTTTCTATTCCATCTTCACGTAAAGCACGTAAAGCCTGCGATCCTGAATAATCAAATTCACAAGCTTGCCCAATTACAATCGGACCAGAACCAATTAACAATACGGATTTTATAGATGCGTCTAAAGCCATAGCATATAATATTATTAGGGATTTGTATTTTTCTTATTTATAAAAAAAAAGGTGCTGTTTTCAAAAAAACAACACCTTTTAATATTATTGATAATAACACTTCATTATTTCTTGTGACGTAATTCAGAAGAAACCGAAAGTTTTTTTCTACCCTTCGCTCTACGAGAAGCCAAAACTCTTCTACCGCTTGCAGTAGCCATACGCTCTCTAAATCCGTGTTTATTTTTTCTTTTTCTCTTTGATGGCTGGAATGTTCTTTTCATTTCTAAATAATATTATTGATTCTTCT
>DATGMW010000173.1:0-18017 GCA_035307105.1 Flavobacteriaceae bacterium | reverse complement strand
GTAAAATAAAATTCTACGCAGGTTGTTTGTAAAAACACACTAACTTTTCTTTCCACTTTGGATGGATTATACTTTTTACCTATTTAAATAGGTAAATCTAAATGGTTAGAATTCCTTCGTGCTTTTCCAATAATCGTAAAGTATTTGTTAAGTTTGATTGTATTTATTTTCAAGAAAATATTGTAAATAGTGTCGATAAACCTATGGAGAGATGGCTTGTTATTGATGCATGAAACCGTTTAAACTTACCACAATGAGAAGCATTTTACCACTATTTATTTTCATTTTGCTATTTGGTTCTTGTAACCATGGGTCGGAAGAGACCTATGATCAATATTTAGCGAACATGGAGGAAAGCATTCCAATAACTAAAAGCTCTCCAGTACCGCCACCTCCGCCACCAGAAAGTTCTTCCATAGCAGACCAAGTAGAGCAACAAAAAGAAATAGAGAAGAAAATAATCAAAGACGGTCGAATAGGCTTACAAGTACAGGATCTTAATAAGACCAAGCTTCGAGTGGATAGTCTAGTGAGGAAGTATGAAGGATATTACGCTAATGAAAGTTTTAATAATACAGATTGGGAGTCGGCGTATACGCTGAAAATTAGAATTCCGGCTGTAAGTTTTGAAGCGCTCATAGCTACGATTGAGTCTGGGGATGGCGAGGTGGAATACAAAGAAATTGATGCTAGAGACGTAACCGATCAATTCATAGACTTGGAAACAAGACTTGAAAATAAAAGATCCTACCTGGAGCGTTACAAGGATCTACTGAATAAAGCAAAAAGTGTAAAAGAAATTCTAGAAATCGAAGAAAAGATTCGTGGACTAGAGGAGGAAATAGAAAGTACTATAGGGCGACTCAAATACTTAAGTGATTTGGTAGATTACAGCACGCTTGATTTGAGAATAACCGAACGCAAAGAGTTTAGATACAAACCAGATAAGCAAGACAGTTTTTTTGAACGATTAAAACAGTCTTTATCCAAGGGTTGGTATGTGTTTGTAGATTTCTTGCTCTTCACAATTAGGCTATGGCCATTTTGGATAATTATTCCTTTCCTTGTTTATTTGTGGAGAAGATTTAAAAAGAGAAGAAAAGCTACTAAGTAAGCTAAGTCTTGTAGTTTTAGCAGTTTCATTGGTTTCTGAGCAAACTGTAATGCTTGATTATTTTAAGAACAACAAAAATAAAGTAAAAAATATAATCAATGAAGAAACTTAAAAAGCTTTGTCTTATCGTTTTGACCTTTTTCCTTTTTAGTACTTTAAACTCCTGTAAAGTTGGGCGATTTGTGGTGTATAATTTTGCAAATATTAAAGATCATAGAATATTTCCAACACGCCAACTGAAAGCAAGTACCACGGAGTTTGAGTTTCCAGTGGCGGAGAAAGGAAGAGTACCTGTAAGCCTTACTTTACACGGCGAAACTTATTCATTTGAGGATTACATAAAGAAAAATAAAACCGTAGCCTTCTTAATCATAGAGAACGACACCATTCAATACGAAAATTATTGGCGTAAATACGAGGAGGCTTCCGTAGTAGCCTCTTTCTCTATGGCCAAATCCATTACTTCTATCTTAGTCGGAATCGCGATAGACGAGGGATACATACAATCTGTAAACGAGCCTATAACGAACTACGTTCCAGAGTTAAAAGAAAACGGATTTGACGTGGTAACTATAGAGCATTTACTACAGATGACTTCTGGAATAAAATTCAACGAAAGTTATTACAATCCCTTTGGCGACGCAGCCACTTACTATTACGGTACCAACTTGCGAAAGGAGATTACAAAAATGAAGTTGCAAAGAGAACCTGGAGAGAAGTTCCGATATTCTAGTGGAGACACCCAATTACTAGGCTTGGTTTTGGAACGAGCATTAAAAGATAAAACTCTTACGGCATATTTAGAAGAAAAATTATGGCAGCCCTTGGGAATGGAGTTTGACGCTTCTTGGAGTTTGGATAGAAAGAAAAATGGCTTGGAGAAAACCTTTTGTTGCATCAACGCAACTGCAAGAGACTTTGCGAAAATCGGGAGATTGTATCTTAATAAAGGAAAATGGAAGGACAGGCAAATAGTTTCTGAGACCTGGGTAGCACAATCTACAAAAATAGATACAACCAACGGAAGTACTGCGAAATATCAATACCAATGGTGGTTGCCAAGCAAAGAATCTGGAGAATTTATGGCTAAAGGGATTCTTGGTCAATACATATACGTGCATCCAAAGAAAAACCTAATCATTGTAAGACTCGGGAAAAACGAAGGGAAAGCCAATTGGGAAAATGTTTTAACCTCATTGGGGAAAGGGTATTAAAATTTAGTTCCAGAATCTATCCTTTAGCAATATGGCACTTACCCATTTAAAAACGAAAAAATGAAATATATAACAGCATTCGTTATCACTATAGCATTAGCATTTGGTGCTTGCAATAAGGAGGACAACACGATACTATCTAGCAATAGCACTTGTGATTTTGAAACCATAGTAAGTAGCATAGAATATAGGAATGCTCCTTTGGCTTATTTAGTGATTAATAGCTTTTAGAATTTCATTAGTTTTTGTTAAATTGCGAGGTAAATCTTCTTATTGCAAGATTTATACTAAGAAGATTTTAATAGAAAAAGGAACCCTACAAATCTGACTAGTATATTATGAAAAATCAAGATCTGACTATAGACTTTCGATTGGTTTGGCTCTTAGTAGTCGGGAGTATTTTATTTATTTCCCTTGGCGCTTTAGCTAAAGTGCTGCATTGGGAATTTGCTACCATCTATGTATTAACTGGGTTGGTATTTACTTTTTCTAGTTGGGTGATATTGCTAAGCGACATGGTAAAGAGGGACATATATAATAAAACTTTTTGGATTATTAGCATGTTCTTAATGCCAAGCATCGCTTCCATTTTCTATTTGATACAACGAAATAGGCTTTTGAGACTCGCGCAGAAGTTTTAACAATAGAGCGCAATGGTTTACATAATGGTTTTATTTTGTTCTAAATCACTTATAAAACCCTGATTTAAAAGCAAAGGATTCCTTCTTTAGCGTCTAGGGTAACTATTTTATCCCTAAATTTATCCTATGTATCTACAACAAGAAATAGCATCGCTAAAGGAAAATTTTAAACATGGATCAAAACAAGCAACTTCTGTTTCGGCCAAAGGTATAGATTGGCATGTGCATCATTCCCTTCTAGTCATCAGTGGCGTATGTTATCTTCTAATGCAGTCGAACCCTAAAGACTACCAACCTAAATTCAATTTCCTGAAACAAGTAATTATGACCACTGGCGTAATACCACGAGGAAAAGCAAAAGCGCCAAAGGGAGTGGTACCTCCAGAAAAGATAGACCGTCAAGAAACGCAAAAATTATTTAGCAAAGTAGAAAGCCAACTTAAAGAGCTGGAGAACCTAAGTAAAAATCACTTCTATACCCACCACATATTTGGCGATTTAAACCTCAAGAATAGCGTGAAATTTCTTGGTATCCATACCAAACATCATTTAAAAATAATTCGTGACATCCTAGCTGTGGGTAAGCTATAATGTTGCTTTTAGAGTTCCATGATACATGCAATTTATAAACAAGATTTATCTTTCGCGTACGATACGAGATAAATAATCACGCAGGGTTAACTTGACAACCATGCTAATATTGATTATTTTGTTATACATATAAAATCATTATTCAATGAAGTACGTAATAGGTTTAGTATTGTTTTTATCCAGTTTATTCTCGTCCGCACAAAATTTTAAGCAAAAGGCTATTCCTCTTGAGGGAAATACCAGCTTAGATAAGTTAGTATTGGCTACTGCCGATAAGGAATTGGTATTGCTGGGCGAAGCGAGTCATGGAACCCACGAGTACTACTTGTGGCGTGATAAAATCAGTCGAAGATTGATCGCAGAGCAAGACTTTAGCTTTATTGCCGTAGAAGGCGATTTTGCAAGTTTGTATCATTTGAATCGCTATGTGAAGAATCTAGATGGCGCAGCGACCTCTGCCAAGGAAGTTTTGATGAAGCTTGATAGATGGCCAACTTGGATGTGGGCCAATGAAGAAGTGGTAGCTTTAGCAGAATGGCTTCGCAGTCACAACGACCAACTTCCACAGGACAAAAAAGTCGGTTTCTATGGAATGGATGTCTACGATGAGTGGAACTCCAAGGGAGAGGTTTTAGACTTGCTTAAAGCAACCAATTTGGATGCTTACGATTATGTAAAAGACCAGTATTCCTGTTTCAATCCGCACATAGGAGATAGTTGGAGTTATGCTACTGCAGTGCGTATTGGAAAAGAGAATTGTGAAGCTGCTACAAAGAATGTAGTGGAGTATATACGAAACAATCGAAAGGAGTTTCTAGAGCTTTCCGATGATGCCTATTTTTATTTATTACAAAACGCCATCGTGGTGCATAATGCCGAGGAGTTCTATAGGGAAAGTATCGCATCGGCAAGTTCTGTTTCTTGGAACTCTAGAGTACACCACATGCACGGTACCGTTCAGGAGTTATTAAATCTATATGGAGAAAACTCCAAAGGAATTGTTTGGGCACACAACACACATATTGGCGATGCAGAATATACTAGTATGCAAAATACAGGAGAGGTGAATATCGGTCAGCTTACTCGTAGCGAATTAGGTAGTGATAAGGTATTCCTGATAGGTTTTACTACCTACCAAGGAAAAGTAATGGCAGGTGCGAGTTGGGGTGCGCCTATGGAAGAAATGACCATTCCACCAGCGGTTTCTAATAGCATAGAACATAAGTTGAATAAAATTGATTTGAACAGCTTTTACTTGGTATTTGATAAAGAAGATCGAAAGGAGAAAAACCTAAAAGTAATGGGCAATAGAGCAGTGGGGGTAGTTTACAATCCAAGAGGTGATAAAAGACAGTTCGTTCCCACCATAGTTCCGTTGCGCTACGACGCTTTGTTCTTTTTTAAGGAAACTACGGCTTTGCGGGTGTTGGGGAGATAAAATGAAATTTGTCTGTTCTTTGTCCTAGAAGTATAAATAGCATAATAAAACATTCAATGAAATTAAAAGATAAAACAGTTTTAATAACTGGCGGTGCCTCTGGGATTGGAAAAATTATGTCGCGTTTGATGCTAGAGCGTAGTGCGAAAGTGATTATCTGGGATATCAATCCAAAAGGAATAGAGGAGGTTATTTCAGAATTCACCAATCTAGGCGTTATTGTTGGCTATACGGTAGATGTTTCCAATTTGGAGCAGATACAAGTAATGGCAAAGAAGGTAAAACAAGATTTTGGAAGTATCGATGTACTAATCAATAATGCTGGGATTATTGTTGGAGAATACTTTCATGAGCACACCACAGCGGATGTGATTAAAACGATGGATATAAATGCCACTGCGCCTATGCTAATCACTACTGAGTTTTTACAAGGTATGATGGATAAAAACTCTGGACATATCTGTAATATCGCCTCTTCTGGAGGGATTATTTCCAACCCAAAAATGTCGGTATATGCGGCGAGTAAGTGGTCGTTAATTGGTTGGTCGGATAGTTTGCGATTGGAGATGAAGCAGTTGAAGAAGAATATAAAGGTAACCACCATAATGCCATATTACATCAGTACAGGCATGTTCGATGGGGTACAGTCAAAAATTCCTATTCAAGATCCGGAGAAAGCATCTCTTAAAATTGTAAAGGCTATAGAGAAAAATAAAAAGATGCTTACGATTCCAGGTTATATTTATAGGCTCACACGCTTTGGTCAAGCGATTATGCCTGTAAATATGTTCGACTGGTTTGCTGGGAGCGTATTAGGCGTATATAAGACGATGGAACATTTTACAGGACGGAAGAAGTAACACTTGATAAATTCTCCCGTCCAAAACATTTATATGCTTTAGAGCCTTGAGAAAGCAATAACTCTATTTTTTACATCCTAATCTAGTTTTAAAACATAGCTAATCCTATCTTTTTGTAGGTTTAATAAACAACATAGATTTATTTGTAGGGCGAACTAGCAACTCATTTGCCACACTACCTATGAACAAATCCTTTATTTTGGATTCACTCTTTATTCCTAGAATTAGAATATCCGCTTCTTGTTGGATGGCATAGCCATATAAAGTGGAGGCAACTCCTTTGTCTTTGGCGGGTATTATTTTAAGTGGTTGGTCGTCGGGGAAGTCATTAGCCCATTTTTTTTGTTTTGCTTGAATATCCTCACTAGTAACCCGTTCGATTTCTCTTTTAGTCATAAGTGGATAGTAAAAAAGCTTGGAAACATGAATTGGAAACTTTTCAATTTTATTTCCTTCTCTATTAATTTCAAATTTATTTGCCCAATCGACTATTGCTTTGGTGTATCTAGAGAAAGTTATGGCTTGTACTATGGACTTTATCGGCGTGTTGTAGGTTTCCGGTACAAGTAAAACCGGCGCCGAAAATAATCTTACCAGTTTGTATGCCAATGCACCATTTCCTCTTAAGTTCTGTTTATTTCCAAGAATAAGTAAATCAAACGCTTGTCTCTCTGAAATTTTATTGAAACTAGTTTCAGAAAAACGCTCCGAAGTTACCTGGATTTCAAAAGGATGATTAAGTGCCGTCGCGTTAATATCTCTTGTTATACTGCTGATTATCTTACCCTTAATTACATCTAGTCTACCTTCGGATACCATTACAGCTGGTAATTCTGTTATTTTAATATTATGTAAAAAAGTGATTTTGTTTATGTCTAATATCTGATCTAACGTATGGAGGTAGTTAAAAAGATACGTATCCATTTCAGATAGATCTATCCCTACTAATATATTTAATGGTTCGTTTGTTGTCTGCATGATTATACGTTGTTTTGTTCTTCTTCTACAATTTTGTTAATGGTTTCTCTATAACTATCTTCCTCTCTTGCTTTTTTGGCTTTCTGGCCTTTATCGTATTCTTCCTTTAGTCCTTTGTGTAAGCTATAACAGAGAACTAATAGCACCACAGCAAAAGGCAGTCCTATGGCAATAACGCCTGTTTGCAATGCTTCTAAACCTCCAGTTAGCAATAAGACAATAGCCACTGCACCTTGCATAAACGACCAAAGAACACGTTGCCAAACCGGGTGTTTTCACCTTCAGTTCCAGCGGTTATTGTATTTATCACCAAAGAACCAGAGTCCGAAGAGGTGATAAAAAAGGAGAATACTAAAATAATCGCTAAGACAGAAGAGAACTTAACTAAAGGAAAATTCTCTAAAAACACAAATAGGGAAGAGGTCATGTCCTCTTGCACTGCATGTAACATAGTGGTGTCTCCTGCAATAATCATCTCTAGTGCACTTCCTCCAAACGCATTCATCCAGAAGATTACGATTAATGAAGGAACTAATACCACCCCTAAAACAAACTCCTTAACGGTTCTTCCTTTAGAGATTTGAGCGATAAATGTTCCAACAAATGGAGACCAAGAAATCCACCATCCCCAATAGAAGATAGTCCAAGTGTTTTGCCAGTCTGAATCTAAATACATTTCATTCCAAGTACTATTGGTCGAAAGGTTTGCAAGGTAAGAACCTGTATTTTCAACAAATCCCTTCATAATAGATACGGTAGGACCTAAGAAAAACACAAATGCAAGTAGGAGCAATGCCATATACATATTGGCAGAACTCAACCTTTTTACCCCTTTATCTACTCCCAAGAAAACAGATACGGTGGCCACAGATATCACTGCTGCGATAATGAGAATTTGTGTTAAATCAGTAACCTCCCAATCGTATAGGAAGTTAAGTCCGGTAGATACTTGCATCACTCCCAATCCTAAGGTTGTAGCAAGACCAAATACAGTAGCTAAAGCCGATAAAATATCGATAAAATCTCCCCCAACCACCATTTATTTTATCACCTATAAATGGATAAAATGCCGATCGGAAAGTCATGGGTAAGTTTTTGTTATAAGCAAAAAAAGCTAAGGCCAAACCAACTAAAGCGTAGATTGCCCAAACATGTAATCCATAGTGAAGACTAGTAAACTCCATTGCTTGTTTGGCTGCATCAAGGTCGCTTGCAACTGGAAGAGGTGGTGTTCCAAAATGTGTTACAGGCTCTCCAATGCTATAGAACATAATCCCGATTCCCATTCCAGCACTAAACAGCATGGCAAACCAAGAGGCTTTGCTGTAAGCAGGTCTAGCGTCAGAACCACCAAGCCGTATTTTACCGTATTTGGAAAAAGCTATATAAATAGAGAAGATGAGTATTACGTTAACGCTAAGAACAAAGAACCAGCCAAAACTGTCTGAAGACCATACTCTAAAGTTGTTTAGTTTCTCGTTCATTGCCTCTGGAAAGGCAACTCCAATGAGAATTAGTAAAAGAATTAATGCTAAGGAAACAAAAAACACCACCTTGTTTGCAACAAAGTGTTTATTCCTGACATATTTAGACATAAAAGTTGTGGTTTTGGTTAACTTGAATCGCAGTTAACTACATATTGTAGGAATAGCCCGCTTTAGACTAAAACCTCCTGATTAGTTTCAATTTAATTATTGCAATTTACTTATTCTTATTCTTCTTGGGAGTTTGTTTTTCAATTTTGTTAGGATTGTAGCTTTTTATCCTAGTTTTTTGTACTTATTGTTAATTTAAGACGCCCTATGGGACACATTTTTTAGGATAAGCCCAATTAACTATATGAAAGAAAATTTTTGATTTGTTATTTAAAAGTATTTCTAAGTTAATATTTATGGTTTCTAATCCGATTATAGCAGTATAAAAAACAGTGGAAATAATTAATCCAAATCGAGGAATAGCATTCGATTTGGATTATAGATAGTAGCAGTTGTATTTTAGACATTACTTTATCCGTCCTTTTTCGTTCGCGTTGGCAGACGGAAAATTGGGTTTATTTCCTGATGCGCAGTGTCGAATCCATAGGCTTAATTCACTTTGAATTTGCCAACGGCTCCGCTGCAAGGTATCGGATTAGTACATTGGATTAATACTGCGCTAATAAATAGTTGATTAAATCCGTAGTAGTGACTATTCCAACAAGTTTTCCTTTATCAAGAACAGGTAGGGAGTGGAAACTTTGTCGTGAAAGAATTTCCGCAACTTCCTTTATGGTGGTGTTGCTCTCTACAAATACAGGCACTCTAGTCATTATTTCTGGAACGCTGTACATTTCATAAATCACTGGAACTATGCTATCATCACTTTCATCCAAACCAGAAAAACTGATTCGCAGTAAATCGGTATGACTTACCATACCAACCAAACGCTCGTTTTCTACTACGGGAATATGACGTACATTATGTCGGCTAAATAGTTTACTTACTTCATATAAAGATTGCTCTGAGCTAAGTGTAATAAGATCTTTGCTCATAATTTCGGAAACTGGAACCTTCTGCTTCATAATTTATATTTCTTAAATAGTTAAAATATTTTTGTTGCTTTCTATCAAAGTTAACTAGAATAACTGATTTGTTTGCTGATGCTAGACATTGGAAAATAGTTTATTTTGATGTATATTAAAAAGCTATTTTCATAAAACTATAGAATTAGTGTCTCCATTAATTAAATTGTAGCTACTTGAATCAAAGTACACTAGTTGGTTAATTTTCTTGCCAATACATAGTTTAATTTTCTGCAAGAGAGTAATTGTTAGGGCTAAAACCTAGCTTCCTTTATCTGTGTTAATTATTTATTTGTTATCTTCAACCCTTAAATACAATTAATAACCTCTTGCAACAGGGAAATAATGTTGCTATTATTATATGGAAACAAAGTTTAATTTAGCTGTTTTAATCGACGGCGACAATGCGCAAGCAAAGCTTATCAAAGAGATACTAGAAGAAGTGTCCCGTTACGGTAAGGCCACCATACGCCGAATATATGGCGATTGGACAACTCCGCAAATGAATAGCTGGAAAGACCTTATCAATCAATACTCTATAAATCCGATTCAGAAATTCTCCTATACTACTGGAAAAAACTCTACCGATAGCGCGATGATTATCGATGCGATGGATATTTTACACGCCGAAAGCGTAGATGGTTTCTGTATCGTTTCTAGCGACAGTGACTATACTGGATTGGCCAAGCGAATTCGAGAAGAAGGGATGTTTGTAATGGGGATTGGAGAGCGTAAGACGCCTACTGCTTTTGTGAAATCTTGTGAGATATTTACCTTTAGTGAGAACCTGCAGCCCAAATCGGAGAAGTCCAGTACAAAATCAACTACTAAGAAAAATGTAAGACGTAGTACTGCTCCAAGTGAAAAGCCAGAACCGAAAGAAAGTTCTAAGTTAGGGGTAGAGGAATTAAAATTGCTAGATAAAGCTTTTGAAATATCTACGAACACCAATGAAGAGGACGAAGTATACATCGCTCACATAGGGACCACTCTTAGAAAAATAGATCCTAGTTTTGATCCAAGAAGTTATGGATTTAGAACCTTGACGCAGTTATTTGCGAGTATCGATAAATACAAAATTATGCGCAATGTAGTGAATGGATTAAACCAGCCACTAGTAAAGCTAAAGTAGTAGTCTGAGACTACTACTTTGATGCGATTACTGAAATTTCAATATTAGCATACTTAGGTAAATTTGCTACTTCAACCGTTTCTCTAGCAGGAGCGGTTTTTTCGTCGAAATAACTAGCATACACCGTATTTATTTTTCCAAAATTCTCCATGTTCGAGATAAATATCGTTGCTTTTATTACGTGAGAGAAATCCATATCTGCTTCTTCCAAAACAGCTTTTACGTTGGCCATAACCTGTTTGGTCTCTTCCTCTATACTATTGGTTATTAAATCGCCCGTTTTTGGATTAATAGCGATTTGTCCCGAAGTGAATAAAAAGCCATTTTTTAATATTGCTTGATTATAAGGTCCTACTGGATTTGGGGCTTGGGTGGAATGGATGATTTTCTTCATAATTTTTTAAATAAAATAATATTATAACCTGCGATCTGGCTCTCGACGCTTGTCGAGTTTGATATCGCTTAATATAGACGATTTTATGCCTATGTAAAAATACCAAGAGGTATTGACACTTCCAATAGGAGTCCAGTTAAAACTCATTTGCCAGCTCTCTAAATCACGTTGGAATCGGAGTTGGGTTAACGTCACTCCTTTATTTTTAAAATCATATCCAGAGGAAATTCCTACTTTCCATCGGGGTGCCAGATCCACGTTGGAGCTGAACATAATCGATTGGGAGGAGATTTCGTTTTCGCGACGCATATTGGAGTAGGTCATCGTATAAGCTAATCTAATGTCCCATGGTAAACTGTAATTATACCAAGGGCTTTTGTTGGCACGACTTTTACCTTTCTCTTGCGCTCCATCTCTCGAGTCACCAAAATTCCGAGAAGTGTCGCCAAATAAATCATCTGGTCGACCGCCATTTCTAAAAGTCTCGCTATCAAAAGATCTATCTGCCTCTTTGTCGGAAGAAGATCTTTCAAAGTCTTTGCTCGAAAAAGAGTAGTTAAAACTAACATTGGCATTGGTCAGACGGAATAAGCTACCGCCGTTCTCTATATTGAACATGTCTACTCGCTGGTTGTTATTACTTAGAGCATAAGGGTCGAGTGCACCACTAAAGTTTAGATCTAATTTTTCTATAATGGGAATGCTTCCCGTTATTCTAAACGGCGATAATTTAAGAGAGTCTGCTGCCAGATTGTAGGCGGTAGACACGTTTAAGTTGTTGAGCAGTTTTATCTTCTTTAGCTCTTTACTTGTCGAGTCTTTGGAGCGTACTTTAGCTTCCAGTGTATTGCTTAAACTAAATCCGATGTTCGAAGAGAATCTATTGCCAGGCGCGCCGTACAGAGTTCCTTGGAATCTAGAAAACTCTGCTGTTTCGGAAGCTACGGTAGGATCGGCAGTTTGGACTTGCATCTCTTCATAGTATCGATCAAAACTCGGGTTGATGCTATAGTTTAAGTTAGGACGCATAACGTGTCGGATAGTTTGAATTTTACTACCTGGCTTAAAGTTAAACATCCCGTACACGGTAGTACCTAGACTTGCCGAGAAATTGTACGTGTGATATCGGTCAAAACCACGCACCGTATCGCGTGCAATTCCTCCTTGCCCATCACGTAATTCGGTATCGTAATATTGATGGTAAGTGTTTCCTACCCAAACCTCTTCGAATCTTGTTGAGAGAGAGGCGCTTAGGTGTTTGAATACTTTAAAGTTAGTACTTATTGGTATAGTATGTTTTGCACCTAACTTGGCATCGCGAAACATATCTCGTTTAAAAAATAAAGAATCTACTGTAGTGATAGAGTTTTGTGCGGTTACATTATACTCTAGGCTAATATTATCTATAATCCCTTGCTTTGCACCATATTTTGGAGCAAACGGATAGATTTTTGAGATATTTGCGTTGATATTTGGCAAGGACATATTAATGGCCTCGGTATTGCTGTTTTGGGAGTGCGTTGCGGCAATAGTAAGGTTAATCTGTGGATTGGTTTCGAAGGTTTTGGCATACGAAACCGTAGAGCTCAATGTGTTTACTAAAGCACTAGCATTGTTAGTTTGGTTAATAGACTCTTGGAAGTACTTGGAACTACCTAGGTTAACCGAAGCTGAGAAACGCTCATTTGGACTTGCTTTTGCATCTTGGGTATGATGCCATCGGAAGTTGTAAATCATACTTTGACTGAAATCGGGGAAACCGCGTTCTCCTTCCACCAAGTTCTCATATCTAAAACTTAATCCTCCATTAAAGTTATATCGTTTCGCATAATTGGATTCTAATCGTATTCCATAGCTTCCATTGGTATAGTAATCTCCCATTACAGCTAGATCATAGTAATCGCTTAAAGCAAAATAATACCCACCATTTTGAAAGAAGAACCCACGTCTATTATTATCTCCAATAGAAGGGATGATAAAACCAGAAGCACGATTCTCGGTAAGCGGGAAGTAACCAAATGGCATGGCAATGGGCGTTGGTACATTCATTATGTACATATTGGTAAATCCGGTAACAATTTTCTTCTTAGGAACAAACTTCGCTTTCCTAGCTAAGAAATAATATTCAGGATCTTCCTCATTCGTGGAGGTGGTAAAGCGAGCGTTGCTTACATAAATAACCGAATCGTTTTCTCTTTTGGTCGTTTCTGCCAATACGTGAAAGCCGCTTTGCTCCGTTCTAGAGTTATAAATAAGTGCTTTTTGGGTTTGGGTGTTAAAAAGAATGGAGTCGGGCGTAACTTCATTTCCGCCTTGCACAAATTTTGGTTTTTGAATATAAACTCCAGCGGTATCTTTTATTCCTGTAGCACGAATGGTATTGTTAGACATATCCATGATGATATGTCCAGCATCTATTCGCATATCCTCATAAGTGATAAAAGCCTCATTGTACATGTGTACTTTATTGCTTTTACGATCAAAAAAAACATAGTCTTTTCCGTAATAATCTATTATGTCACTTATTTTCTCTTTAGGCGCTATCTTTTCTGGGTTAATAGTATCCAGTGGTATTGTATCTAGCAGTTTGTTTTCTTGTCTTTCTGGTATGGTATCTTGCGTGCCAGAAAAGCTGGCAGAAAACATCACAGGTGACAGGTTCTCAGACCCTTGTCCGTAAATCCAATGCCCAGCGAGGGATAGCAGTAGAATGCATGCAAAGAAATATTGCCTTTTTGTTTGCAAGGTTACCTAAGTATTTTTTGTAGATTTGAATAAAATTTGCGCTTCAAAACTACACATATTTTTCGTGCTAGCTTTTGAATACAGGAAAATTTAAACTAGCCATAGCATGGCTAGTGTTTAAATACATTATAACTCATGATTTTTTATAGATCTAAATACCATTTATTGTTTTTGCTTTTATTTTTTGCATTCTCGGTATCTTCCATTTATGCAAATAAATCAAAACCCTTCGTAATTGTATTGGATGCTGGGCACGGAGGTTCAGATAAAGGAAACTCCCATCATGGTTTTGTTGAGAAAGATATCGCTCTAAACATAACCCTAAAAGTAGGTGCTTTGCTGGAAAATGATCCGCGTTTTAAGGTGATTTACACAAGAGACAAGGATGTTTACCCTACACTGGACGACAGAACGGTTATAGCAAATAAGGCTAAAGCCGATTTTTTTGTGTCTATCCACTGTAATGCCGTCGGCGGTGGCAATCAAGCTTATGGAGTAGAAACCTTTGTTTTGGGAAGCACTAGAAATAAGGAGAATTTAGAATTGGCTAAACGAGAGAACTCCGTAATTTACTTAGAAGAGAATTACGAAGAGGTATATGGAAGCTTCGATCCTAACTCACCTTCATCCTTAATCGGATTGACTTTGGCACAAGAGGAATATCTAGATCAAAGCATCCAGTTGGCTAGCTTAGTACAAAAAAATATCACAAAAAACTTAAACAAAAGAGACCGTAGTGTTAAGCAAGGACCTTTTTATGTTCTAGCACGTACCGTTATGCCAAGCATCCTTATTGAAGTAGGTTTCCTTTCCAATAAAACAGAAGGAACTTACTTAAACTCTGCTAAAGGACAGAACGAAGTGGCTACAGAGATTGCAAAAGCTATCAAAAGCTACCGTAGCTCTTTGCCCGATTTACATGTAAGTGATTTTAAGGAGACGCCAGTAGATCTATCGGACGAAGTATTGACTGATACAGAAGCAGGAAAAGAGAAAGTAGAGTTTATGGTGCAAATCAGCGCAAGCGGAACAAAAATGGAGGTGAAGCCATATAACTTTAAGGGACTAGAAGGGGTACATCGCATACAAGAAGGTAATTTGTACAAGTACTTCTATGGTAAAACGGACACCTATAAAAATGCACAAGACTTACAGAAAAAAGCAAAGGATAGTGGCTTTCCTGATTGCTTTATAGTGGCTTATAAAAATGGCGAACAAGTGCGCTTGGGCGATGTTGTAAAAACCAACTAGTAAGAAAGACAGACTATCTATATTTATTTTGCTAATTTTGTTAATTAATTTAATCTAAACACAGCCTGTGAAGTTTTCAAGAGAATTTAAAACTGGAATACTTGTTATTGGTGCAAGCTTAGTCCTTATATTTGGATATAACTTCCTTAAGGGATCTAGTCTTTTTAAACAAGAACGTGAGTTTTACGTAAAATATAGCAATGTAGAAGGTCTTATGCCCGAAGCAAGTGTAACGGTAAATGGGTTGCAAATAGGGAAGGTGAAACAGATTTTCATTTCCGAGCATACCAGAGATGTTACCGTGAGTTTTATTATAGATAAACGAAGCTATGAAATTCCTAAAACCAGTGAAGTGCTTTTGTACAATCCAGGGTTGATAGGCGGAAAAGCACTAGCCATTATACCGGATTATGGCAATCCAACTATGGCGAAAGCAGGAGACACTTTAATCGGAGACTTGGAACGAGGCATGATGGAAGTGGTTGCAGATAAAGTAATTCCGCTAGGAGACGACCTAGGGAACACCTTAGCAAATTTAGACTCGTTGCTTGTAAGCTTGAACAAGGTGATGGATGAGAAAGGAATAGGACACCTTCGAAGTACTTTTGAGAATATAGATAATACCATGGCAACTCTAAATAATACAAGTTCTTCAATAAATGCATTGTTTGAAAGCAATAACCAAAAGATAAATGCCACTATTGAGAATTTTGAAAAAACTTCAAAGAATTTTGTTAGTATATCGGACTCTCTAGCTACTTTAGATACCCAGAAGCTAGTAACTGAAATAGAACAAAGCATTGCAGGAATAAATAATGTGGTGAATAGCTTAGAGGATGGAGAAGGAAGCTTGGGAAAATTATTGAAGGACGACAGCTTATATGAAAACTTGGAAGGAGCTTCCAAAGAGCTGGAAGAGCTTATGAATGACATTAAGCTAAACCCAAAGCGCTATGTACACTTTTCAATTTTCGGAAAGAAAAATAAAGAATATCGTCCAAAAGAATCAGAAGAATAAATTAATCTAAACTCATTATGCAATACGTATCCAGTATCCTATTTATAATCGCTTTGGTAGCAGGAATCGGATTTTTTGTTCGCAATAGCAAAAAACTGATTCGCAATATAAAGCTAGGTCGCAAAGTAGATGTCTCCAACAACAAACAGGAGCGTTGGAGCAATGTCATTCGTATTGCTTTAGGTCAATCGAAAATGGTGGTTCGTCCTATACCTGGTATTTTACACTTGTTTGTGTATATAGGATTTGTAATTATCAACATTGAAATGCTGGAGATCGTTATCGATGGTATCTTCGGAACGCATCGTGTATTGTCCATTATGGGACCATTTTATGATGCACTAATCGCTTCGTTCGAGATTCTAGCATTGCTCGTTATTGTGGGGGTTGCTCTTTTTTGGACACGAAGAAATATCTCGCATATAAAACGCTTTGTCATGAAGGAGATGAAAGGTTGGCCAAAGTTAGATGCTAACCTAATTCTTTACATAGAGTTTGTATTGATGGCGTTATTCCTATTGATGAACGCTGCAGATTACCAATTACAACTCAAAGGAGCAGAAGGCTATGCAGCAGTAGGAAAATTCCCAATAAGCTCGATGATTGCGCCACTGTTTGACGGGATGAGTATTTCTGCACTTATTATCTTGGAGAGAAGTGCTTGGTGGCTGCATATATTAGGTGTTTTAGCATTTTTAAACTACCTGTATTATTCTAAGCATTTACATATCATTTTGGCTTTCCCAAATGTATATCACGGAAGTGTAGAGCCAATTGGGAAATTCCCCGTTTTAGAGTCTGTAAAAAAAGAAGTGGAATTGATGATGGATCCAGATGCCGATCCATTTGCAGCTCCTGCTGAAGGCGAAGAGGAAGAACATACGAAGTTCGGAGCTAGTGACGTTATGGATCTTACCCGAACACAGTTGTTGAATGCCTATACCTGTACAGAGTGTGGAAGGTGTACTAGTGTTTGTCCGGCAAATATTACTGGAAAAGCATTGTCGCCAAGAAAGATAATGATGGATACTCGAGATAGAGTAGAAGAGATAGGGAAGAATATAGATGCTAACGGAGAATTCAAACCCGATGACAAACAGTTATTGGACGATTATATAACACGCGAGGAGCTTTGGGCTTGTACTACTTGTAGTGCGTGTGTAGATGCTTGTCCGGTAAGCATTGACCCGATGTCTATAATTATGTCTATGCGCCAATATTTGGTATTGGAAGAATCGGCAGCACCTGCAGAATTGAATGTGGCGATGTCCAACATAGAGAATAACCAAGCACCTTGGCCATACAACCAAATGGATAGGTTGAATTGGAAAGACGAGCAATAAAAATAAAATTTAATAAAAGAACAACTATGCTGAAAGTCATAGTTTCTAAATAAAATATAATATTATGAGCAATACACTTCGAGTGCCTACAATGGCAGAGTTTTTAGCCAAAGGAGAAAAACCAGAAGTTCTATTTTGGGTTGGCTGTGCTGGAAGTTTCGACGATAGAGCAAAGAAAATTACCAAAGCACTGGTAAAGGTTTTAAATCAGGCTAATGTTTCTTTTGCAGTATTGGGAACGGAAGAAGGTTGTACTGGCGATCCAGCCAAGCGTGCAGGAAACGAGTTTTTGTTTCAAATGCAAGCGATGTCCAATATTGAAGTGTTGGACAGCTATGAAGTACAACGCATCGTTACGGCTTGCCCGCACTGCTTTAACACCATAAAGAACGAATACCCAGAGCTAGGTGGGAATTATGAAATTATGCACCACACTAAATTCTTGAAAACCTTGTTAGAAGAAGGACGACTTAAAGTAGAAGGAGGAAAGTTCAAAGGAAAACGCATTACTTTTCATGATCCGTGTTATTTAGGACGTGCCAATGAAGAGTACGAAGCACCAAGAGAGCTTTTACAGAAGCTAGAAGTAGAGATGCTGGAGATGCGTCGTTGCAAGTCTAAAGGTCTATGTTGTGGAGCTGGAGGAGCGCAGATGTTTAAAGATGCAGAAAAAGGAGATAAAGAAATAAACGTAGAGCGTACCGAAGAGGCATTGGAAACCAAACCAGAGATTATTGC
>DATGMW010000172.1:0-12376 GCA_035307105.1 Flavobacteriaceae bacterium | reverse complement strand
GGTGCGTAAGGCACAAATAGAAAGACTAAAGCATACCAAAGAAAATCGAGATAACGAAGCGGTTACCAAAGCACTTAAAGCGCTTACAGAAAATGCGAAAACCGATAAAGGGAACGTATTAGAACTTGCCGTAGAAGCAGCAAGACATCGCGCTACATTAGGAGAGATATCCGATGCTTTGGAAGAAGTGTATGGAAGATATAAAGCAGAAATAAAATCATTTAGTGGCGTGTATAGCAAAGAGATAAAAGACGACAAACCGTTTAAGAAAGCACAAGAACTAGCAGACCAGTTTGCAGAAATAGAAGGACGTCGACCTAGAATAATGATTGCCAAAATAGGGCAAGACGGACACGACCGTGGCGCGAAAGTAGTAGCAACAGGATATGCCGATGTTGGTTTTGACGTAGACATAGGAGCACTCTTCCAAACGCCTGCAGAGGTCGCCAAACAAGCGATAGAGAACGACGTACACATCCTTGGTGTGTCATCTCTTGCAGCTGGACATAAAACCTTGGTGCCAGAAGTTTTAGAGGCGTTAAAAAAATACGGTCGAGAAGATATTCTAGTGATTGTTGGAGGCGTTATTCCAGCGCAAGACTATCAGTTCTTATTCGATGCAGGCGCCGTTGCCGTTTTTGGGCCAGGAACAAGTATTAGCGAGGCCGCTATCCAATTACTAGAGATTTTAATTGAACTACACGGATAAATAATATCTGTATTATTATCACACGAGTAAAAAACCTGTAAGATCAACGGAAAACTAAACATATGAATGCTAAAGGCATCCCGCAGATCACGCAGATTTACGCAGAATAGAAGCAACTATTTGTTGTTAGTAATTTTAATATAAAATTGCTGTAAAAAACACAATTCATAGCTCTATGATGTTTCAAGGATTATCCATATCTTATTCATAAATAAAAAGCCTCTCTTTAGATTTTTAAAGAGAGGCTTTTTTTAGGCTAAATCAATATCTGCTATTCTGTAAAAAAGAAACCACTTGGACTTATTCCTACACTAAACTCGTGCAATTGCTCGCCAGAAACTAAATCATAAACATACACACTGCCATTACTAGCATAGTCTTTAGCATCGCCTCCAAAGTACATTCCGTCTTTTATAGCTGCGCCATAAAAAGTTTTATCGGTAAAAAACACGCTTTCCGAAGGTAGTTCTGTACTGGTCAACTCCATAGCATAAATATTGCTTTCCGTTTCGTAGGTTTCCCAATCGGTAGTAGAAATGGTGTAGTAAAGTTTTCCTTGGTCGAACTCCAAATGCGATGGAGAGGTTCCAACAAAATCGAACTCCTTAGCTACTTGTAAACTCCCTAGATCTATTTGTACTAATTTCCCATCTGTTTCTCCGTCCACTGCATAGCTAGGATTTCCTTCAGACAAAACCCATAGGTCATTACCTACCAGCTGCAAAGAGTTTGGCACATCGCCTACTTCTACTACTTCTGTAACCGAGTTGCTATTAGCATCGATTACCGATAATTTATTATTTTGACTGTATCCACCTTTGTGTACTACGTATACAAATCCATCCTTAGATACCAATTTCTCAGGGCCAAACTCTACAGAGATCGCTTGCTCTACTGTCATGGACTCTAAATCGATTACCGCAACGAAATCGTCCGATGCATCGTTAGGATCGCCCCAGTTTGTAACGTAACCTTTTCCGTTTACTACCGTCATATATCTAGGACTGTCTATCCCTTCCTCTATCACATCGATAAACGCAAAACTATGACGATCTACTACTACTATTTTATGTGAGTTATTCACCACTACAAAAGCATAGTCCTCATACATAGCAATCGACTGAGCGGTATCTCCTAAAGAGTTTCCAGCATTCGCCGATCCAAATATATTATTAGTAACACCAGTGAACATATTATCTATAAAGCTAACCTCTGTATTACCAGCTCCAAAATTCCCCTCGTTTAGCACAAATAATCCATAGGTGTAATCGCCAATCGTATCTAGCTCCTCCACAAAATTATCGTCGCTACTACAGGATATAAATAGTAAAGCAAGCATGGCAAAAAGTAATAAATGTAATCTTCTCATGTTCTAAATAGTTAAAAGTTAAAGTTTATAAATAGATTAAAGTGTCTTCCAGGCATAGGTCTAGAAGGTAAATTCTCGTAATAAGTATCGTAAAGGTTTTTGACGCGCACTCCAGCTACTCCTTGTAATTGTTCTAAAGTGAACTGGTACTCTATGGCCAATTGATGGGTCTGATACTCTTTGTGTCTGTTTAGATTGTCGCTAGAGGTGTACATTTCTCCATTGAATAAAACCTGGTACGAAGCGTTCCAATCTTTGTATTGATAGGTAAGGCTAGCATTATATTTATGGTAAGGCACATAGATAAGTTGCTTCTTTAAATCCTGATCTTCTGCTTTGGTATAGCCATAAGCGACATCGGCACGCAATCTATGTTCTTGCCAATTATAGGAATAATGCGCCTCCAACTCTACCCCATAGTTTTTGGCTTCACTAATATTCATCGGATACCACAAACTTCCTCGTGGCACCCACTTTATCATATCGGTAGAATGTATATAGTAAACCGCAGCTGAGGCACCATAATTTTTCTTCTCCCAAGTATTTCCTAATTCAAATTGCACACTTTTTTCTGGATCTATATTCTCGTTACCTCCACCCTTCCAATACAAATCATTGAATGTTGGCACTCGATAGTTTTTTGCAACGTTAAGGTGTATATTATAATGGGGAGTAACTTGGTATTTAGTATCAAACGCAAATAGGAACGGATTGGTAAAACCATTTAAAAATTCCTGACGCAAGTGCAAACCGTAGCTCCAATTTTTAGTAAGGTGATGATTAAACATCAAAATAGCAGCGCCTGTATCGCGATTCGCATCTTCAACATCCGAGCCCTTTCCATCTACATTATTATATTGTAAAATTCCTGTAAGCTTCATTTCTGAGGTAATCCGATAAGCCAAACTATAGTCCGTCCACCAAGTATTCGATTTTCCAAAACTGTAGTTTGCACCATGTTTATTTGCATAATAACGGTATTGCTCATACAAATGGGCAAGTTTCAAACTGCTAGTCCACCGGCCTAAATACGTTTCCCACTGCAATAAATTTCGAGTGTTATAATCCCGATAGCCATCTCTAGCTGGTGCGTGTAAGGTTCCAGAGAAATCTCGTTTTCCTTCGTACCAATTGCTGTGAAAGTATAGTCTATGATTGTTTTTTCGCCAACCTGCACTCAAGCCTAAACTATAGTGATAGAAAGCAGCATCTACATTTCTTTTAGAAGATTTTGGATAGTCGTAATCGTTTTCCGATTGCATTCCTTCTAAAGAAACATCCAAGTAGGCATTCTTAGAACTTATCAAACTTCGGATTTGTCCGTTGTACGTATCAAAGCTTCCATAGCCTAGTTTTACTTGATGTCGGTTTTCCTGATTGAATTTCGGAAGATTGTCCAATAAAATACTGCCTCCAATAGCGCCACTACCAAAAGGCACACTACCGCTTCCACTACGAATAGTGAGTTCGTCAATACTTCCCGTTAAAATCGTATTGAAATCTGTTTGTCCGGTAAACATTGAATTAATTGGAACGCCATTCCACAATACCGCCGTCTGCGACGCATTGGTTCCTCTAAAAGATGGCGAAGAAACCATTCCGAGTCCGTTTTCTTTAAAATAAATAAGAGAGTTGCTTTCGAGTAAGCTAGTAAAAGTTCCGTTAGATCGACTTAAGATAGAGTCGGAAAGCACTTTTTGGGTATATCCTTCCGAATATTCCTTCACGTTTTGACTCCATAGCGTTACTGGCGCTAGATTTTGAATACTATCTAGGCTTTGCGCATGAATCCAAGAACTCAGGAAGACAAATAAAAATAAGCAGGTATGTTTCATATCCAAAGCAACTTTTTTTCCCGAAAGTCGATTTAATAGTTTATGTAACATTCTGGCAGGTCTCCTGGCTTGTCTTTTTTGCGAACCTTCCCATCCAAAAGCATCGGATAGTGGTTTTTTGAAGAAACGCAATAGCTTGGCCTAATTGGCAAAGCGACTTACAGTTGCGGGAACAGCTTCGGATTTTAACCGAATTCCCATTTTAAGGACAATACGTCCACCTAAAATGTGGTGCAAATATAAGGTTTTTTATTCTTCTTGCTTGCTATCAATAAAAACTATTATTTTTGCGCTATGAGAAACTACCTACTTTTTTTTGCACTTCTTTTAATTATAGGATGTAAAACCGATACCAAAGAGAAAACAACCACTGCGAATACACCAATTCAGGAAAGTGGTATCCGCTATGCAACCACCTTCGATATTCAACAATTCGATGGCTACAAGGAAATCCATATAAAGGACCTTTTGCCAAATAGTCAAACCTCCTTGCGTTACCTACTTATAGAAGATACGGAAAAAGCACCTCAGCGAATCGAGGTTTATGATGCGGTAGTCGAGGTGCCGATAAAAGAAATTGTGGTTACTTCTACCACCCATATCCCTTCTTTGGATATGCTAAATGAAATAGAAACCCTTGTAGGTTTTCCAGATTTAGATTTTATCTCAACAGAATCCGCTAGAGCTCGAATCGATGCTGGAAAAGTTATCGGAATCGGAAAAAATGAAGACATAAATGTAGAACGTTTATTGGAAGTAAACCCAGATGTGGTAATCGGTTTTGCTGTAGATGGATTGGACCCGAAACTACGCACGATTGCAAGAGCTGGCATCCCAGTACTCTACAATAGCGATTGGGTAGAAACTTCTCCTTTGGGAAAAGCGGAATGGATTAAATTCTTCGGAGCTTTGTATGGAAAATACGAGCTAGCAACAGAGTTGTTTGAAGAAGTGGAACAAGAATATTTAAATATTAAGGAATTGGCCAAGCAAGCTACCAATAAGCCAACTGTACTTAGTGGCGCCATGTATAAAGACATTTGGTTTATTCCACAAGGCGAAAGCTGGGCAGCACAGTTTATAGCCGACGCACAAGGAGAGTATCCATGGAAAGATAGCAAAGGAACTGGAAGTGTTTCTTTAGGAATGGAAAACGTTTTGGAGAAAGCACATCAAGCGGATATATGGTTAAATCCTAGTGCATTTATCTCTAGAGCAGAATTAGATAAAGCAAATAAAGTATATGCTGAGTTCGATGCGTACAAAACAGGAAACATCTATAGTTATGTTCCAAAAATCGGTCCTACAGGCGGCGTGGTTTATTTTGAATTAGGTCCCAATAGGCCAGATATTATTTTAAAAGATATGGTACATATTTTCCATCCGGAGCTTTTACCCAATTATACTCCGTATTTTTACACGAAATTAGATTAGTTAGCAAAATATGCAAAATCAGAAAACGTATAGTGTACACTTTATTGTATTAAGCATTGCGCTTGTAGCAATGTTTCTGATTAATATAAGTCTAGGGCAATCTAAGATTCCTTTATCTGAGATACTTTCTAGCCTAATGGGCAAAGGTTCTTCCAAGCATATTTGGGAGTTCATCGTAATAGAACATCGTTTGCCAAAAGCTATTACCGCTATTATTGCTGGTGGTGGTCTTTCGGTTGCTGGACTTATTATGCAGACTATGTTTCGAAATCCACTTGCCGATCCGTTTGTCTTAGGACTAAGTAGCGGTGCTAGTTTGGGAGTAGCCTTACTTCTATTGGGCGCTAGTGCTTTTGGTGGAATTATAGGCATTTTGATGACTAGCCAATGGAGTTTGGTACTCGCAGCTGCAGCAGGAACTTTATTGGTATTATTGGCAGTTGTTGCCATCAGTGTTCGAGTAAAGGATGCGATGACGCTATTGATTATTGGAATAATGTTTGGAAGCTTTACCTCAGCCATTGTTGGTGTCCTCTCCTACCTATCTACCGCCGAGCAATTACAACGTTACATCTTCTGGTCCTTTGGGAGCTTAGGCGATATTTCGTGGCAAGGAATCCGTATTTTAAGTATATGTTTTGCCATAGGCATCTTCTTAAGTGTTCTGAGCTGTAAAGCGCTAAATGCACTTTTGTTAGGTCAACAATATGCACAGAGTATGGGATTGAACATTAAACGAACGAACCTTCTCTTGGTAGTAGCCACAAGTATTTTGGCTGGTAGCATCACCGCTTTTGCCGGACCGATTGCCTTTGTAGGATTGGCAGTACCACATCTTACAAGACAGGTGTTTGATACCTCCAATAACTTTATTCTTATGCCTGCAGTGTTGCTTTATGGTGCTACGCTTCTACTGCTTTGTGATATTATTGCACAAATGCCATTTGCAGAAACCACCCTTCCTATAAATGCCATTACTTCGTTTATAGGCGCACCGATAGTTATTTGGTTGTTGGTTCGTAAAAAGAAATTACAGTTCTAAGATATGACTCCAGATACGCCATATAGCATAGAAGTAAAAGATTTAGACATTGGGTATATAAATCCAAGTCTAAAACTTTTATTAGAAAACATAAACTTCGGTTTAAAACCTGGCAATCTTATCTCAGTTATCGGCGGAAATGGGATTGGAAAAACCACCTTACTTCGAACCTTAGCCAAGTTGCAAGATCCGCTAAGTGGAGAGGTTTATATTCAGAACAAATCGTTAAAAGCTATTACAAATACCGATTTGGCAAAGGAAATCAGTCTAGTATTAACTGATCCACCTGCTTCTAAAAGCTTAAGTGTATATGAGTTTATTGCTTTAGGCAGATACCCACATACGAACTGGATGGGGAAACTGTCGGATATAGACCTTCAAAAAATCACCAAAGCTATCGAAGTAACAGAAGTACAAGACTTGTTGGAATATAAATGTTACCAGCTAAGTGACGGACAGTATCAGCGCATCGCTATTGCTAGAACTATTGCACAAGATACACCCATCATTATATTGGACGAGCCCACCACGCATTTGGATTTATACCACCGTGCGTATGTCTTAAAGCTACTACAGAATCTTGCAAAGAAACATAACAAAACAATACTTTTCTCTACCCACGAAATAGAACTTGCACTACAATTAAGCGATCAGGTATTATTGCTACAACCAGAACAAATAAAACTAGATACTCCCAACGGAATTATTGAGAGCGGTTTATTAGATAGTTTGTTTCCTAAAGACACTATTTACTTTGATACTGCTACGAAACAATTTAAGGCTCGGTAAATTCGTGAAGCCGGATGCGAGAAACGTGCTTCTAGATGTATAGATATGTAGTATTTCTTTGCTATTATTAAATCAATATTAACAACTTGTATTTTCAGGTAAACTTTATGTTTTATAACAAAAGTGTAGTATCTGTAAGTAGCAAGCTACTTATAGATAGAGGAGTGCGTTTGCCTATGGTAAATAGCAGGTTTGTGTTCAGAAGCAAGCTTCTTAACGATATGTTTTTACTGAACTCAACCATTCGATTTTAATAAGTAGAAACAATATATCCTTTCAAAAGCATCTTGTTGCTTTTTGAACTACCCTACAATTCTGAAAGAATTGTACTACACTGTTCTTTTTTGAAAATTAAGTTCAGAAACCCCATAACACGACACCACTTATGGTTTTATTTACCCAATACTTCCTTTATTATCTCTTCAGATAGGTCTCCGAAAATCGGTCCATTGGTGAACTGATGGTAATCTAATTGCCCATAACTAAGGTTTACCTCAATTAAAACAGGTAATCCATCTTGATCTATTGCTACATCCCAAGAGGTGAGTTTTGAAAATCTAATAAAACGAGGCGCTAAATTTGTTACAAAAGCAATACATTTTTCGAAATCAGGTAATTTTATGTCGCTAAACTTCACCCCATTTGGATGCTGTTCAAATCTATATCCCCCCATATTATAGGCGTATTTCTTCAATGTTCCATCTGTATTAATTCCACAAAACAGCCCAGAATATGGCGTATTATCCACACGGCTACCATCCACTCCCATTCTAACAACAGAGGATAGTACATGAATCTTTTCCTTATAATACAAGGTTACTATTCTTAATGTATTTATACTACTCTCATGTAAGGATCCAATAATCGAATGCTGTTTTATAACCTCTTGTACCACATAATCATAAGGTGACTTTAGCATGACCTGTAAAGCATCTACCCCCTCACCAATAGACCAAAATATAACGCCTCTTCCACTATTTGAATTCATTGCCTTCTTCATAATTACCTCTTTTTCGACTAAACATTTTTCGACCAATTCTTCAAAGGGAATAATTTGATGTGCAGCATCTAAATAACTATCACTTACTTTTCTTGCTATGGTTTTAGGAAGATTAACATCATGGAAATAAAAATCATATAAATTTTTATCATCAATAGCCTTAGCGTCCGTAGCATTATTAAAATACGTATCCACTTCAGCGAAATACATATTATCTGGAATATAACGTGGGTCGAACTTCGAACTGTATTTGTTATAAAGACTAAGGTACTCTGTTTTAACTTTTACATTACCCCAAAAAGCATGGACCACACTTTTCTCTTGTGAAGTTAAAGGTTCTATTTTTTGCGCCCGTTTCTTTACCTTGAGTTCTTTTCTAGCAAATAATCTCCTAGGAAGCTTAATCCTTAGGGCGTCTAATTTATCATAAGTTCTTCTAAGTCTAGCTTTCATAATTTATTAGCAATTAGTTTATTTTAGATTATTCTTTGAAACTACTTGCCTTTTTCTGCATAGTTACCTAAGAAAGACTATAAATGTAACATAACTTTTGAAGTTATTGCATTAGACAATGAAACTATTTCATCCTCTTTAATATTTTAAAAAACATTTTTTTATCTTGAATAAACTGAAAGGAACTCTCTCTTTATAAGTTATTAAAGAACTCAGCTATTATTATCGGTTCATATTGCACCTCTGAGAACGCCATTGAGTAAATAAATCAAGTGCTTTCCGATTTTGTAATAAACTATCCACTTCATCAATTTTTTACGTTAATAATCATGAAGTTTTCCGAAGAGCCATCATAAATAATTTTTATTTAATGGATGCTTTTGCTTTTAATTAAGACAATATAATTTTTCAAAGCCTATATTTGCACTGTTCATTTAGAATGAATTTACAACAATCAATAACCAACTAAATATTTAAACTTTGAAAATAACACGTTTACTATTACTTGCAGGTATCCTAGCTTTTGGAGCTAGTTGTGCGAGTGTTAAAAACCAAGGCCAAATGGAAAATCAAGTTAGTACCATTCAGGATTTAGACAAATTAGCCAAACCTACGCATGATACTTCGATGTTTCCTATAGCTAAAAAAGGAGAAGAACGCATTATCATCAACCTACCAGAATTAAAAAACGAAGGAGACTATGAAGTGGAGTTGGTGGTTGGAAAATGGACAGATGTAGATTGTAACCATCACTCTTTAGTGGGAGAATTAAAAGAAGAAACTGCTAAAGGATGGGGATATGATTATTATATGTTCGAAACCGATGGGAATATGATAAGCACACGCATGGCTTGTCCAGATCAGGAATTGGAGAGAAAGCTAATTCAAGCGCAATCCAAAAAAGTTGGTTATAACAGCAAACTCCCAATCGTTGTATTCGTACCAGAAGGCTACACTGTAAGCTATAAGCTATGGAACAGTCTTGGAATGATTACCGTTGACCAAGAATAAGATAGTCTATTATAGATAATTTAAAAGCCGTTGCATTTATTGCAACGGCTTTTTTTATAGATTTAAAAGTATAGCAGCCATTTTCTCGCTAACTGACTCCCTACTATAAGCTGTTACTCCATGAGACTGGACTTGGAGACTTCCTGTTTTGTAGGTATTATATTGGTTTTCTAGGTAAGTGTATATTTCGGGAGATTCTTTATAAGAATAATATTCCCCTGCATTGGTTTCTTCTAAAATAGATGCTATAGCTCCACCTTCTGGTCCTAATGCTAAAATCGGTCGCTTAGCAGCCATGTATTCGAAGAGTTTTCCTGGTAAAATCACCTTTGTTTCCTCTTTGTCCATTTCTAACAATAGAAGAATTTGACTAGCATGTTGTAATCGGATAGCTTCGCCGTGCGATACATACCCATAGTTGCTGACATATTTCTCTAATCCAGCTTCAGCGATACTCACCAAAGCCTCTTCACTTAGTACTCCCGCTAGTGTAATCTGTAAATCATTTTTTAAGCTTGGATAAGCTAGTAATAAATCGGCTAGAGCCTTCCATAATTGCTTTGGATTTCTATCGCTTAAAAGAGACCCTATGTGCGCAATAGAGAATTTAGTATTTAATGGAATGGATTCTTTTGGCAATTGATGTTCATCATAGCCATTAGTAACTACGTGGATTGGTGTATGGGTAAGTTTTTCAAACTCTGCTTGTGTGGGTTTACTGGTAACCGTGATTATATCAGCTGCAGTCAGAACCTTTTTTTCTAATTCCTTATGTTTTTTAAAAGCGCTTTTACTTAAAGGTAACTGAGCGAAATAATGAATAGTAGTCCATGGATCTCGGAAGTCGGCAAGCCACTTCACTCCTGCTTCTTTTTGCAATTGCATCCCTATAAGATGTAAACTATGTGGTGGTCCAGTGGTAATTAGGGTATCAATATGGTTTTTCTCACAATAGTCTTTTAAAAAAGCAACCGATGGTTTTACCCATCCGACTCGTGCATCGGGAATAAAATAATTCGCTCGGACATACAGCATAAGTCGAGTTGCTAAAGAAGCCTTTTTTGTAGGAAGAATGCCTGACTGTAATTGCTTGGTTTTTTCTCCAAACAGTTTTTTAGCAAAAGAGGCAGGCTCTCGAATAGGCTGCTTTATAATGGTTACGCCACTTGGTACTTGATTTGCAAGATTCTCGTCAAGTATAGGATATTCTGGGTTCTCTGGAATATACACTATCGGTTCGATTCCAAATTGTGGCAAATAAGAAACAAACTTTAGCCAACGTTGCACTCCTGGACCTCCAGCTGGTGGCCAATAGTATGTTACTAAAAGAACTTTCTTTTTCGCATCCTTGTTTGCCATCTTTCTATTATGCAACTTTTTTTCTACGGTAATACGTAATGCCCAGTCCTAAACTCAATAGTGCAAATAATATGCTGCTAGCCAAGCTGATATTTGTTCCGGTTTTCACCACTTGTGGTTCGAATACAAAACGGATTTCATGTTCTCCACTTTCTACTTGCATCCCGCGAAGCAAGTAGTTCACTTTAAAGAAATCGGCAGGTTTATCGTCTACAAACACCTTCCATCCATACGGATAGTACTGCTCAGAAAATACGGCTACTTGAGGTGAATCGGAAACGTAGCTGTAAACTAACTCATTAGGTTTTTCGCTGATTAGATCTATATACGCATCTGTATCCCTATCTTTCCAAACCATCTTAGGCTCTATTTCGTCTTTGTATTGTTTTAATGCAACAGCATATTTTTTATTTTTTAAGGTGTCTAGTGCACGAATTTCTGCATCTGCATCCTCTACATAAAACACTTCTTCTACAAACCACGCATTTCCGTTTGCAAAAGGATTTCGCTGTGCGATAGCCCCTGAATTTTCTTGGCTCACGATGATATACTTAGCGTTAAGCATATTCAAAATTCCCATATGATTATCCTCTCTCAAATAGAAATCATAAACATCTTGCATACGCTTAGGTTTTGCTGCGTGATAGCCACCTATAGAATTGTGGAAATAGCTTGCATGGGTACTATTAAAGGCATTTCTGGTTAAGTCGAAAACCTTAAAGTGATCTTCATCCTTTAGAATTTCCATATCTGCACCATCCTTCTGGTATGGATTACTCATTACCGAAGCAGGAACAAAATCGTCTTTGTTTACATAACGTTTATCCACCCCTACTAAATCAATAAGTATCAGCACACAAACAATAGTTGTCATCCAAGCGGTTTTGGTTTGCTTTTTCAGATAGACAAACAACACTGCAGCGGTAAGTAAAACTAAAATTAAAGAACGTAACGTATCCGAGGTCATCAAAGCTGCACGGTCTTCGCGAAGTGCCATAACCAACTCAGGCCCTAGTTCTTGAATCAAATAGCCGTCCATTGGACTTACAAAAGAGAAAATAGTGTTCTTAAACACCATAAATAGCAAGAGGATACCTCCCACAATTCCCGTAGAGTAAAACAAGGATTTTTTACGCTCTTCCTCTGTATGCTCTTTATTGAAGAAAAACTCGTGTAAAGCCAATACTGCCATCACTGGTAAGAGAAGTTCTAGAAGTACCTGAATAGACGATACTGCTCGGAACTTATTGTACATAGGCACGTAGTCGATAAAGAAATTGGTCACTAAGGAGAAATTCTTTCCCCAAGACAAAAATAAACTCAGCAAAAAGCCTGCAACCAACCATCTTCTACGCACTCCTTTTACCATAAACAA
>DATGMW010000171.1:0-2872 GCA_035307105.1 Flavobacteriaceae bacterium | reverse complement strand
TAGATAGAAAACACCCAAGAAAACTTGGTAAATCCGCCAAGGTCGGATACTATTTGTGGTACAACGGTCGATATAATGGTGATATCCATCGCTGCTAGCGTCATGGTAATCATCAATGCCGCTAAAACCCAGCCTCGTTTATCTTGTTGTGTGTTTTTCATTGCGCAAATATAAACAACTACAACTTGATTTTAAACGCTAAGTAGAAACTCAAAACGCCTCCTAATTTTAGGAGGCGTTTTGATGATAATAGGATTGCATAAAGCAAGGTGCCGATAGTTGTTTAGACTTTTGGATCCTTATTTTCTTTGCTATCTATATCGGAGTTTTTTTCTCTTGTCTTTTGTATGATTTCCTTAAAGTGTTCCCCTGCCGCTTCGCGTCCACCTAGTCCGTAACTCAGTGCAATAACTACTGCAACCGCACCTAGAGTAAGACCAAAGGCCAGTTCTACAATTTCGTTTGCAATTCCCATGGTACGAAGTGCTATTCCTATAAACAAGGCCAAAGATGCATAACGTACTATAGTTGCAATAAACTTGTTCTTATCCGATCGCAACATGCCTTTATAAATAAGGCTCGAAATAAAGTTACCTATAATAAGGACTACCACACCAAAGGCAATGGAACCTGTTACTGCTAGGATATCATTTAAGATATAAGTTAACTGGAATAATCCTAGGATATCTACCGCAGTAATCACTCCTAAAAAGCTGATAAAGAAATACAGGACGCCTGCTATTAGTTTAGAGAAAGATTGTTTAGGACCGATCATATTATGGAGTTGTAGCTTTTCGGCCAGGGTATCCATTCCTAAGTTTTGGAATAGTTCAGTCAAGTATTTGGTAAGGTATTTACCACCAATAACAAAGACTAATAGAATTGCTGTAGCAACAATAATGTCTCCTATTATAGCTATAAACCCGGCTAAGAATAAGTTAAGCGGATCGGAGATGGATTCCAGCTGCAAAGCGTTAATCGCTTCTATAAGCATTGGAATGAAAATTATTAAGAACACAAAAGTTCTTATTATTTTCACTACTCTTTCCGTGTCTTTAAACCCTGTTCTAGCGACGAGTTTGTCTAAGAACTTTCCACCCACTTGGATAAGATTGGAAACAAACTTTGCAAGTAGATATCCTATAGTAGCTATGATTCCCGCTGCTAGTAGATGTGGAATAAAGACTAGGAACTCGTTCACCATATTCTCTAGTGGTCGTAAGACAGAGTGAATACCAAGGCTTTCCAAAACAATCAGGAAGACGATAATCATTATTAAATAATAAACTAGATTGCCTACAAACCTATTTGTATCCCGTCCATCACTTACGCTTTTGAATATCTTTTCGTCCCAAGCTGTTTTTTGCATTAGCTTGATAACTAAAGTTCGAACGCCCTTAGCTATAAGCCAACCGATTAAAAGAATAAATAAAGCACCTAAAGATGCCGGGTAATGCAGAGGCTATATTGTCTACAAAACGATTTAGTCCAAGTGTCATTTCCATAAGATGTATTTTTACGATTTTTTTAAAAATTATTATTGCATTCGCAAATATAAACGGTATGCGAAAAAGCGGTTGGCATCACTTGCTTGTAAATACTCGGATGAGTTTTTTTTGAGAAAAACTTTATTCTACGCTGAGTATAATAAGAATACCAACAATCATAGTTAACGTTGCGCAAATATAATGATAAATTTCTAAAATTAAGGTAATATGTGGTGATTGTGCACAAGGGCGCTCTTCATCTGAGATAGTGTCTTGATTTAAATATTGCAATAATTGCTTATGTTAACAAAATAATGTAATTTTAACAGTCCTTAAAATAGATAGGATAAGTAAACAATTTTAAAAATAAAAATATGTTAGATCAAATTTCAAAACTTATTGAACAAGTTGGTGCTAAAGAAGCCAGCGCTAGTGGAATATCTCCAGACATGATGTCTAAGGTTACTGGTGAAACAAAAGATAGTATTGTTTCAGGGTTTAAAAACGCTGTTTCTGGTGGTGATATCAGTCAAATTACCAACTTATTTCAAGGAGATTCCAGTGCTAGTTCTTTAGCCTCCAACCCTATGGTTTCAGGTATGGTTTCCAATTTAATCTCAAAGCTAACTGGAAGTCTAGGAATGGATAGCGCTACATCTAAAGGTTTCGCTACTGCAGCTATTCCAAAGATTCTGAGTATGTTAATCTCAAAAAGTAAAGATTCGGATACAGGATTTAACCCTGCCGATCTTATTTCCTCTTTAGGGGGTGGCTCCGATGCTGCTAGTATGTTGGGGAAATTAGGAGGCCTGTTAGGTGGCGACAAAGGCGATAAGTCTGGTGGAGGTGCTCTGTCTGGACTTAAAGGTTTGTTTAAATAACCAGCAAAAAAGATACTGACCCTACCTTCGCATACGCTTCGGCTGTAGAGAAGATAGGGTTTAACTCCTTGATGCTCTCCTCGGATGGATAAATTTAATTCCATGTCGATTATACCAGGCTCTGTCTCGATATAGTCCATTTCAATAACTCTTTGCGAATGGTAGTGAAATGATTTTCTTGATAGGTCAGATTACTACAATACCGAAGCGCGTATTCCTTTTATGAAGGATGCATCTGCCCTCTGCCTCAGTTTTTTGATTGATAAATGTCATAAAAAATTCCATGAGTTTTATTTAATATTGCCCGATTAAAGTTTCAAGAACTATGAATAAGTGTTTTCATTGTGGTGATCCATGTTTGAGTGGTAGTGTTGAAAATCTTGATAAAAACTTTTGTTGCCAGGGCTGTGCTACGGTTTTTGATATTTTACACGATAATGATTTATCCTACTATTACGAACTACAAGATGCACCAGGAGTCTCGCCAAAGATTTCTGAGAAGAA
>DATGMW010000170.1:0-8940 GCA_035307105.1 Flavobacteriaceae bacterium | reverse complement strand
TATCGCCTTCACCTTACCATCTTTTACTACCAGCAATCCATCTTCCCAATATTCATAAGATGCATCTGTAGAACTACTTTTAGTAGGATCGCTTAAAAAATGAAGAATGGAAGCACGATAAAGCTGTAACATAGTGGGATGGTTTTAAAATTCTGAGGCTACAAACATACAGATTCTAAGAAAGCAAAAGGCTAAGAAATCAGAAAGCTACCTGTCCTAAAACAAGTAGCCTTCTTCTAAACCTGCTTTAATTAACTCCCCAATTAACTTAAGCATGATAAATATAGCGCGATTTAAGTTAATAACCAAGAAACCTGACGCCTATTTAACGCTTTTTATCCGAAAACAAGTCGGTATGTATCCGAAAAAGAGCCTATTAAAAAAGTTTGCGAAAACTCACAACCCAAAGACTTTGAGGTAAGATCCACCCTAAGGCTAGCAATTACATTGAGAAAGAATGATAGAGGGATAAAATACAGAAGGCTATTTGTTTTTAAACAAATAGCCTTCCTTTTAAACCTGCTTTTATTAACTCCCCAATTAACTTAAGCTATTACAAATATACGATTATAAAAACCCTATGCAAGAAGAAATGTTTTTATTTGTAGGCAATATTTAAATTATCTTATTACTACCAACTCAAACTTAATTTAAAGACAACCAAACTTCTATATTTTTATTGAAATACAAATGCTTTAAGATGCTATTTTCCTTTCACATAATCGGACAGATAGGAAAACCTTGGAGTGAGATTCCCTTGCTTATCGGTCATCCGCGCTCTCTTCAAAACCTCGCTTTTATCCTTATTAAAGAAAGAAGGTATTACTAGGTTTAAAAAATCCTTTCCGAAACCTTCGCTTGCATTTCGCGGTAATTCACAAGGCAGGTTATCCACAGCCATTACCGCAATTGCATCTGGATGATCGTAAGCCACTTCTTTCTCTTCGCCTACTAAATAGCCATAAAACGGATCTGCAATGGTGGAAGGACGTATGGTGGAGGCGATGGGGCCGTCAATGTCACAAGAAACATCTGCTATATATCGAATCTTTAATTCGGGATGTTTTAAATCCTCCTTAGACAATAACTTTGGTGCACCTTCGCCATAAAAGTGACCCGCGATAAATATATCGGATACTTTTGCAAAACGCATAAAATCATTTTCAAATAATTCTGGAGTAGTGTAGAAGTCCTGTTTTTCCTTTTTACTCCCATCCTTTCGTTTCACATAATCTATAGGTTCCAAGCTACAGTAAACTGGCTCATGGAAGGTTTTATTTAAAAACTCAGGAATAGTAACGTTTCGTATTTTTAAATGATTTAAAACCTCCTTCGCACCTTTGCCTGCCTTTCCTATTCCCGTAACAACAATTTTTATTGGCGGTAAATCTACTTTTTCCAGTTCCACTTTCACCGCATCTAAATCTCTTAAGTTTTCTACTTTGGAGATGGAAAATAGCTTCTCTTTCTTTCCATACATACGTATCCCATTATACGCACCTACAATACCAGCATAGCGCCCAAAACCAACCAATCTAACATTGTTGGATTTGATCAAGGTTTCGTGATCTATGAGTTCGATATTGTTTTTTAAAATAGCTTGCAAAAGTTTCCTATTGTAGGGCTGTTCTTTGAAAGTATGACTAAAGAACATATAGGTTTTATTTGGAATCAATGCTTCTACTGGCACTTCTTTTACGCCGATTAACACATCTGCTTGATGGACATCCTCCACCACTTCGAAACCGGCATCGATGTATTCTTGGTCCTTAAACACACGAACATCGGATTTTTCGATGAGCAGCTTTGCATCAGGATATCTTTTTTGGAATTCTATACACAGACTTGGAGTAAGTACAACGCGTTTATCTGGCGGATTTTTACGCTCGGTAATCAAAGCAAAAGTTTTATTCATACAGAAAAGCTTTTAGTGTTAATGAATGGGTCTCTTGACAAATATACATTTATTTTGTATATTTGCATTAAATTAAGAAACACCCCTGCCAATACGTCTTATGGCAGCACTATAACAGCTGTTTTTTTAGAATTACTAATAAGATAGCAGATCGGTACGTTTCTTGATCTATTTATACTACAATATGGGGCCGACTGGTTTTGACAGCGGGTTTAATTGTACTGTAAGCATGTCGAGCTTTGGAACACCGCTCGAAAATCTAGTGTTACCAACTTTTTCAAACGGCGATAATAATTACGCCCTAGCTGCATAATCTGAATTACAGTAAGATTGTGCCTCGATCTACAAGGTAGATAAGCAGGAAGTCTCTCAAGGGCCTTGGTTTACGGCAATTGATATAGGGACTTCGTAAAAGTAAACCTAGCTGTTTTAGGTCTTTGATGAAACAGCAAAACTCAAGCAAAGATAAGCTGCAACTTGGTTGTTTTTCACCGGGAAGCAGACGAAAACCTAACGAGAAACTAAACATGTAGAAAGCGCTATGGTTGCACGTTTGGACGGGAGTTCGAATCTCCCCGGCTCCACAACAAAACCCACAATTACCTTAAAAGGCAGTTGTGGATTTTTTTTATAAGAAGTCATCTACTCCAATTCATCTAACATCCCTTGTCCATAGGAAGAGCCTAAATTTGCAGCGCGCTGAAACCATTTCTTTGCTTCAATAGCATTCTCCGTAACGCCCAATCCATCAAGATAGAGCATGCCAATATAATACGCCGCTTCAGGATATTTCTGACTATCCGCTTCTTTAAACCACTTCATAGCCTCGGTATAATCTTGATAGTTATTATCAGCGTAATACAGATAGCCAATATTATACTTCGCTAATCTATGGTTCTTTTCGGCGGCCTTTTTATACCATTTTAAAGCTTGTTCATAGTTTATTTCTACCCCTGAACCAGTATCGTATATTAAACCAACATTGTATATTGAATTGACATCTCCTAAGTTTGCAGCTTGCTTAAACCACTTCAGTGCTTCCTGATAATTTCTACTTCCCCCTTCTCCCATTATATACATATATGCCAACTTTTTCATAGCTTTCATACTTCCTTTTTCAGCTGCTTCTTTATAATACTTTATCGCTTCTTGATATGCATTGATACTATAAAGATCATTAGCTTTTCTTAAACTCATATTTACCCCTGGAGTTGAAAGGACTTCCTGTTTCATTTCCGTATCTAATTCAATCTTCCTATCTATTTCATATAAGATATTCTCCGCCACCTCATCATGTCCAAATAGTAACGTATTATTTTTTTCATTAATCTTCAAAAACTGATCCTCCTCTAAAATAAGATTCCATTCCTTTTCTGAAATTTGTTTTGTTTGTAAAATCTTATAGTAATCCACTCTTCCATATTCTTCCAAGATTACTTCTCCGTCCACAATAGAGAAGTTAATATCATAGCTTTGTTCGTCTATAACTTTGCTATCCGATTTGTTTATTAGATATTGATTCTTTGAAGTAAACTTGACGTTATTAAGTTCTTGGGCTAATCCAATAATAGGAATTAATAAGAATATTTTCAGGACAGTAAATTTTAGTTTCATTTTACAAGTTTTTATTTTACAATTTAACTATTTAAACCACAATACCTAGCGATAGTACTACCCTATTACATTAAATAGTTCAGAAAACTTGTTGTTTTTTGCTGTTTACTGACTACACTCAAACCTTGTTAAATCTAGCTACATAAAAAACTAAGTTTCTTGACTCCTAGATATTCTATTTGGAACTTACTTTACAAAATCTATATGTGCACCCAATGAAATATAGTACTTTCGCCCTTTGAAAAAACAACTATAACCATGTCGCGAATACCTATTACCATACTTTTTTTTTAGTATTTTATGTGATTGCTATTATAGCCGTAGGAATATGGAATAGTAAGAATGATAATAGTGAGGATTACTTTCTTGCCTCCAGAAAACTTCCTGCATGGTTGTTGTCCATTACCTTCATAGCTTCTTGGTGGGGAGGTGGGTCGGCCATAGACTTGGTAGATCATGCGCATAAAAATGGAATGAATTCCTTTTGGATTTATGGAGTTCCCGTTCTTATAGCTACCGCTTTGATGTATGTATTTGCAAAAGGCATAAGAAACATTGGCAGCATCTCGCAACCTCAGCTTATGAAAGAGCGTTATAATGATACTGCCTCGCTTCTACTTACTATTTTCATCATCATTTTTATGGTTATTGCCGCAGCGGTCCAGGTTATTGTAATCGGTCGCTTCTTCGATGCCTTTTTTGATTTGAGTTATGAAATAGGTGCAACCATAGGCACGCTTATCGTGTTGACTTATTCTCTTTTCGGAGGTTTTAAAGGAGTGGTTTTAACTGACTTCTTGCAGTTCTTATTTTTCCTCTTTACGGGAATTTTTCTATTCTTCCTCACTTACAATCAGTCTGGAGGAATTACTGCAGTAAAGGAGTTAGCAAGTGCGAACGAAAATTTTGGCTACACCTCGTTTTTCAATAATGTTTCCGACCATCTTGCTTATGTCATTACCTTTGGAACCGCTTGGATGATACAAGCTAACATTTGGCAACGAATCTCTGCTGCTAAAAATGCTGTGGATGCTAAAAAAATGATGCTATTTAGTTTCTTTGCTTTTATTCCGCTTTACTTAATGGTAACCTACACTGGGATGTTCTCTTCTGTGATTTATGAAACCGTACCTGAGAGTGGTATCATTCCAGATCTTATAAGCAATACGCCACATCCTGTGTTGAGTTCTATCTTGTTTTTAGGACTATGTTCTGCTATTATGTCTACTATGGATTCGCTAGTCAACACCGGTGCGCTTTCATTAACTGTAGACGTTTATAAAAAATATATAAACAAGAATGCCAGCTCCAAACGAGATGTATTTGTTGGGCGTATTTCCACTTTATTGATATCCCTACTTGCATTATTTATCGCCTTGCGAATTCAATCCGTATTAACCATTTCATGGATCGGGTCCGATTTTCTTACTAGTGGTGCATTTATCCCGTTGGTCTTAGGCTTTTTGTGGGTAAAAGGAACCTCTAAGGCAGCGGTAATCTCCATGCTCTTCGGATTGTTATTCTCTACCTACAACCTATTAGTTGCATTAGGTGTGAACTTACCAACCGCTTGGGATATAGCATCGGCAAAACAAGCTATTATAGGGATTTCTATTTCGTTTCTTCTATATGTAGGAGTTAGTCTCTTTACCAAAGACGATCACGAAAAAAATAGAGATTTTATACGAAAAGCAAATATTCTTAATCGGAAGTTTTAGTTGATGATGACATTTGGGTTAATAATGCAGTGTAGTTAGAAATAGTTTTCGCAGGCTCAAACGGTTAGTCGTTTAGGAAAAATACTACGAGTGTTTCCCACAGATTTCGCAGATAAACGCAGATTTTTTTCTCTTACTCCTCTACAATTTTTGCGTCATGACACATAACTTCATAACGCCATAACCCCATAACGATTCACAGAAATACAAATAAACAGAAAAACCAGTTTCAACCAACACCATCCGTATTTTTCTCCCGCAGATTTCGCAGGTAAACGCAGATTTTTATTCTCTTACTCATCTACAATTTGCAACTTCTACATCATAACGCCATAACGATTCACAGAAATACAAACAAACAGAAAAACCAGTTCCAACAACACCATCCGTGTTTTTCTCCCGCAGATTCCGCAGATAAACGCAGATTTTTTCTCTCACTCATCTACAATTTGCAACTTCTACATCATAACGATTCACAGAAATACAAAAAACCAAAAACACAAATAAACAGAAAAACCAGTTCCAACCACAGATTAACGCAGATTCTTTCGCCCCCTCTTCAAGTCACCCCCTCGCGCCCTCACCTTCGACAGCCAACTTATTGTTTCTCTGACTTCAGTTTCAATAATGTAATCTCTGGCCGCATTCCCAATCTTCCTGGAAAGCCTAGCCAACCTAAGCCTTTATTTACATATAGGTATTGATTTTTCTCGTTGTATAAACCTGCCCAATGCTTGTACTTGTACTTGATGGGACTCCATTGTTTTCCCATAATACTAATTCCTGCTTGCATTCCATGGGTGTGCCCTGATAGCGTAAGAGCGATATTTGTTTGGCCAATTACCTGCTCATCCCAATGGGATGGATCGTGCGAAAGCAAGATTTTAAAAGGAGTAGTTCCTGCTTTTTTCAGTGTTTGTTGTAAGTCACCATCTTGTCTAAATGGTGGTAGTCCCCAATTCTCTACGCCAAGAATAGCGATGCGCTCCTCTCCTTTCGATAGAATTTCGGTGTCGTTAAGAAGTAGTTTGAAATCTATAGCGTGGAAAAAATCTTTTATGGTTCCGAAGTTTTCTTTTTTTGCTTCTGCTGAATTCCAATCGCTATAGTCGCCATAATCATGGTTTCCTAAAATGGCATACTTCCCTTTCTTTGCAACTAACTTATCCAAAACCAACTCCCATCCATGTAGCTCCCATGCAAAGTTATTCACCAAATCTCCTGTAAAAACGATAAGATCGGCATCTAACTCGTTTATTATTCCTACTGCTCTGTCTAAAATCTTGTAACGATAATTAAAACTTCCTAAGTGTAAATCGGAGATTTGAACGATTTTTAATCCATCAAAGCTTTTGGGTAAACCTTTATGTGACACTGTAACGCGTTCCACCTTAAATTTATATACCGCTTTAAAAATGGCATATACAATAACAAAGAAGGGTAGGAATCCAGCAATCAATCCAACCACAGGGACAATCCATATAGACTCGGTTTCTGAAAAGACATAGTTGGAGAAGTATAAGATACTTACAATTAGAACAAATATAATCTTAGGGATAAAAGAAGAAATGGTTAGTCCGTACAAAGAAGATATCAAGGCTTGCCTTCTAGTTACCGGAACTCTTCTTATTCTAGTTTTCAGAACTAAAATCGCCATAACTAAGCCTATGCTAAAAACCCAAAATAATACATGTATAATGGTTTTTGTTGTTGCCGAAGGAATCCATTTGGTAATGGACTGCAACCAATAAAAAGTAACCGCATCCACGCCAATAATAATGAGGCACAAGAGTAGAATGGCAACAAAGGAATAGGTTCGCATTAAGGTATTTTAGTATAGTTTTGTTGCTTTTGCAATCTCAACGTAATGTCACTAAGAAAACTAATATAGTTCATAAGAAGCAATCAAAAATAAAAGTAAGAATAATTTCGGCAACGGCTTCTTTTCCTATCATAAAAGAATACAAACCATAACAGCAACTGGAACGGATATCGCAACGTCAATCAAAATCAGGCAATATAGGTTTCTAGACTATCTATAACTCAGCAATTCATATCCAGCATTTAATAGGTACAATCCCAGCAGCAAAAGAAGCACATAGATTACCTGAACTAGTTTCACATTGATATAATCGAGTATTCTAGCAGCAGGAATAGGAAAAGTGAATAAGAACATACCCATACCAAGCGATGCCCAACCAATTAAGGTGATAATAATAGTCCAGTCATAAGACCATTCATTATGTAGTAGAATATTCACCAATCCGATGACAATCGCTATAAAAGCGACTAAAATAGAAAAGCGTTGGTTTTTAAAATACCGAAAAATCTGTTTTACTCGTCCGGGGTTGTAGCTTAAAATAAAGAAAAAGATAAGCAAGTACCAACCCCAGAACTTTGCTAAAAAAATAGATATATCCTCCATACTGTTTTATTTTATTTTGAATTAATATTTTAAAAAGCGTCTTAGTCTCCACTCCAAAGTTATATTTCTAGCGTATTAAAACACCTAAGAATCCATTAACGCTACAGAAGGAATTACCATAAAAGGAATACTGGTGTGGAAAACGATTTCTTTGATAACGGGTTTAAACAATAAGTTCTCAAAATAAGAGTGTTTATTGTTTATCATTACCAAGAAATCTGCCTTGTGTTTTATTTGAAAATGCTCCACAGCTTCGGTAACACTCATATACTCCAATTCATGAAAAAGATAGGAATTGTCTTTAAAGTAGGTTGCAAGTTGGTTTTTCACTTGCTCTTGGTATGGTTCTAGAGACCTTCCTGTATAGATGTTCAATGCATTTATTCTGGCAATATGCTTTGTACCTATCCATCGCAAGAGCGGCAGATATTTATTCTCCATGGAGAACTTTAAGTCGGTAGTGAATAAAATCTCCTGTGGTTTTTGATAAGTAAAGCCATCGGGAACAGCTATTACCGCTGTTTTCACTTTCCTGATCGTATCCATGGTGTTGGTTCCCAAAAAAATCTCCTTTGCTCCTGTAGCACCTTGTGTTCCCATGACAATTAAATCAATAGCACGCTCTTTTACTATGGATTTCATTTCACTCATCAGTGAGTTAAAAGAAATTACGATTTCAAAAGTATGCTTAAGGTTTGTATGTGCAGCTTCTAGCTTAGACTGAGTTTCCTGCAATCTTTCTTCTGCATTGCGCTTCGCTATGTCCTCTATCACCATGTTGGAGGGACCGTCGTCTACACTGGAGATAACATACGAACCAGGAACAAACGTGTGAAGCAAATAGAAAGTGCATTCTTCCTCCTTAAATAGTTGCACGGCATATTCAATAGCGTCATAGGCATTTTCGGAGAAATCCGTTGGTAACAATATCTTTTTCATATCAGATGTTTTTTATAATACCAATTTAACTATTAATAAATATACGAAAAAGAACCTTCTTTTTATAAAAAATAGACAAAACATTAAGAAAACAACTCATATAAAATTCAAATTGATTACTTTAATCAAGAAGTAGTAACTTTGATTGATATAAAGTAAATATAATCATGAACATCGGATTGGTTTTGTCTGGAGGTGGTGCTCGCGGTGCCGCACATGTTGGCGTATTAAAAGCTTTTGAAGAGCATGGTATTTCACCATCCCATATTTCTGGAACCAGTATTGGTGCTATTGTTGGAGCTATGTATGCAAAGGGCATTCATTGGTCG
>DATGMW010000169.1:0-49550 GCA_035307105.1 Flavobacteriaceae bacterium | reverse complement strand
ATGACTGGAAAAAAGAAGTTGAGCAAGTATTTTAAAGACCAAAAATACAGCATATTAGAAAAAGAAGCTATTTGGGTTTTATGTAGTGAAAATAATATCGTATGGGTGGTTGGGCACCGTATGGATAGAAGATTTTTACCTACAAACGCTGAAGATGCTAAAATAGAAATTTCAATTTAAGACATACTTATGAGAAAGTTAAGCTTGCTTTTAATAGCATTGTTTTGGTTAGTTGTTCCTACCAAGGCACAAGAGTTTTTTGATCCAGTTAGCTGGAAGCTAGAAGTGGAACACAAGCAAGACCAAGATTATACTATTTTAATTAAAGTAGATATAGACGAGGGTTGGCATATATATTCGCAAGAAGAAGCCGACATCGAATTCCCACCAATCCCAACCGAATTTGTATTTAATCATTCGCCAGAAACCTACGAGTTGGTTGGCAAAACAATAGAGCCAGATCAAGAACCTGAGTATGATGAGGTGTTTGGAGAGTACATTATTTATTTTTCAGATCAGGTTCTTTTTAAACAGGACATTCGAGTTATAAATCCAGAAGGCTTGCAACTGCAAGTAGAAATGGGTTTCTCTGCTTGTGATGATGAAAAATGTTTGCCTCCAGATTGGAAAACCTTAGCTGTAAGCTTAGATGGAGGAGAGTCGGAAGAGGTAAGCGCAAGTTTGTCTGAGGACGATATAGCCAAAGCAGAAGCTTTAGTGTTAGACCTTAAAAACCCTAATGACTATCGCTCTGCAGAAGAAGAAGGATCTTCAAAAGGTTTAGGAACTATTTTCTTTTTAGGATTTATAGGAGGTTTTATTGCCTTACTAACTCCTTGTGTATTCCCGATGATTCCACTTACTGTATCGTTCTTTACGAACAGTGCAGACAACAGAAGGAAAGGAATGACCAATGCGATAATGTATGGCTTGTTCATTTTCTTAATATACGTGTTACTGAGCTTACCGTTCCATTTAATGGACTCTGTAGATCCAGAGATTTTAAACAACATATCTACTAACGTAACACTGAACGTTCTTTTCTTTGTTATTTTCTTAGTATTTGCTTTCTCTTTCTTTGGTTTTTATGAGATTACATTACCAGCTTCTTGGGGAGCGAAAATGGATAGCAAAGCAACTACCGTTGGCGGATTAATTGGTGTCTTCTTTATGGCACTTACCTTAGCAATCGTTTCCTTCTCTTGTACAGGACCTATATTAGGTGCACTACTTGGTGGGTCCTTAACTAGCGATGGTGGCGCTTGGCAGCTAACCGTAGGAATGTCAGGATTTGGACTTGCATTAGCATTGCCATTTGCATTATTTGCTATGTTCCCGAACTGGTTAAACAAACTACCAAAAAGCGGTGGTTGGTTAAACACAGTAAAAGTAGTTCTAGGATTCTTAGAGTTAGGATTTGCATTTAAATTCTTGTCCAATGCTGATTTAGTGGAGAACTGGGGCTTCATTAAAAGAGAAGTCTTTATTGGAATATGGATTCTATGTTCTTTAGGAATGGCTTTATACCTCTTCGGACTTATTCGTTTCCCACACGATGGACCAAAGAAAAAGAAATTGCCAAAAGGAAATATTATAGCAGGTATAATAAGTGTTGCCTTCACCATCTATTTATTACCAGGCTTAACCAATACACCAGCAGCGAACTTAAAGCTACTCAGTGGTTTCCCTCCACCGTTATTCTATAGCGTGTACGACAAAGGTACCGATGCACCACTAGGCTTAGAAGCATATAGAGATTGGGATGAAGGAGTAGCAGCAGCAAAAGCTTCTGGGAAACCTATAATGCTTGATTTTACTGGATGGGCTTGTGTAAACTGTAGGAAAATGGAAGAGTTGGTTTGGAGTAGAGACGATGTGTTTAAACAAATTAACGAAGAGTTTATACTTATTTCCTTATACGTAGACGATAGGCAAAACCTATCGGAAGAGGATGGATTCAATTACATGCGACCGTCTGGAAGTGTGAAGCGAATTAAAACAATAGGAGATAAATGGGCAACGTTCCAAACAGTAAACTTTAGAAATAACTCCCAGCCGTATTATGTGTTGATGGATAGTGATTTAACTTTGCTAAACAATCCACGAGGCTATACACCAGATTCCGATAGATTCTTGGAGTGGTTGAAAGAAGGAGTTACGAACCATAATGAAACTAGGTAATACGTAATACCATTATAAAACAACAAAAAAGCGAGTGTATTCTCGCTTTTTTTGTTTTAGTACCTTACAAAGTTATATCTTTATAGGTGTTACTATTTAAAGTCTATAGTGCGATTTAAATCATTTATTTTGAAAAATAAAACAATAAAAAAAATAGGAGTTTTAACTAGTGGAGGGGATTCTCCTGGTATGAACGCCGCCATTCGAGCAGTGGTTAGAGCTTGTGCTTATCAAGAGATTTTGTGTTTAGGAGTATATCGAGGATATCAAGGCCTTATTGAAGGCGATTTCATTGAGTTAGGACCTAGGTCCGTTAAGAATATCATCAACAAAGGAGGTACTTTTCTAAAATCTGCACGAAGCGCAGAGTTTCTAACACAAGAGGGAAGAGCAGAGGCAATAAAACAAATCAGAGAGGCCGAAATGGATGCTTTGATTGTAATTGGCGGAGATGGTTCTTTTAAAGGAGCTACGCTTTTGGCTAAGGAATTTGATTTCCCTATTATAGGGATACCCGGAACCATAGACAACGACATAGAAGGCACCGACTTTACCATTGGATATGATACCGCCTTAAATACAGTAGTAGAAGCGATTGATAAAATACGGGACACTGCAAGTTCTCATAACCGTTTATTTCTGATTGAAGTAATGGGCAGAGATGCTGGCGATATTGCGCTGAACGCTGGAATAGGAGCTGGAGCAGAAGAAATACTTATTCCAGAAGAAGATTTAGGTAGGGAGCGCCTGGTAGAAAAACTGGATGCTAGTAAAAGATCAGGAAAATCCTCTAGCATTGTCGTAATAGCCGAAGGCGATGAAGCAGGGAAAAATATTTTTGAGTTAGCCGACTATATCAATGAAACCTTACCAGAATATGATGTACGAGTAACTGTACTTGGGCACATTCAAAGAGGTGGCTCTCCAAGTTGCTACGATAGAGTTTTGGCTAGTAGACTTGGTGTAGGTGCTGTGGATGCATTGCTTGAAGGAAAAACAAGGTCTATGGTGGCAATCCGAAGTAAAAGTGTAGTAACAGTGCCTTTTGTAGAAGTAGAGAAAAGGGAGCGAAAAGTGGATTTAGAGTTGATTCGAGTGTCACAAATCGTTTCGGTATAAATAAATTATAAATAAAATAATACTATTATATGCAAGTAAAGAAGATTGGAATAAATGGTTTTGGTAGAATAGGTAGGTTGGCAATGCGGGTTGCTTTAGAGAACCCAGAGTTAGAAGTAGTAGCTGTAAATGATTTAATGGATGTAGAACAACTTGCTTATTTACTGAAGTATGATTCTGTTCATGGAACCTTGAATAAAGAAGTGCATGTGGATGGAGATATTTTGGTAGTAGACGGAAAAAACATTCGTGTAACAGCTATTAAAGAGGCCGAGAAACTAGATTGGGGTTCGGTAGAAGTAGAGTTAGTTTTGGATTGTACTGGGATTTATAAAGAATTAGACTCCGCTTCTAAACACTTGGAAGCAGGAGCTAAGAAAGTATTGATTTCCGCTCCGTCCAAAACTGCGCCAATGTATGTGATGGGAGTAAATCACGAACAAATGACGGCAGAGGAAAATATAATATCTAATGCATCTTGTACGACTAATTGCTTGGCACCTATGGCTAAGATTATAAATGATAATTTTGGAATGGTAGAAGGATTGATGACAACCATACACGCTGCTACCGCTTCGCAGTCTGTAATAGACCAAGGAAACAACAAAAACTATCGTTTAGGCCGAAGTGCACTAGATAATATAATTCCTACAAGTACTGGAGCTGCCGTTGCAGTAACGAAGGTTATTCCTGAATTAAAAGGAAAGCTTACAGGAATGGCATTTCGCGTGCCTGTAGCTAACGTTTCTGTAGTGGATTTAACTTTTAAAACGGAAAAGGCAACTTCTATACACGCGATAAATAAAGTATTTGAACAGGCAGCCCAGAACGAGTATTTAGGGCTAGTAGCCTATGTAAAGGAGCAATTGGTGTCACAAGACTTTATTTCCAATACATTTATCTGTAATTATGATGCAGGAGCAAGCATGGAGTTAAATCCAAACTTCTTTAAAATAGTAGGCTGGTATGATAACGAATACGCCTATGCCGCTAAAATGGTAGACCTTGCAATGCACAGTTTGAATTTATAGGACTATGATTTTAATCGCCGATTCGGGTTCTACAAAATGCGATTGGTTGCTTACGGATTCTAAAGGGAATTTAAGACAGAAGCAGAAGACACCAGGTATTAATCCAGTGATGTTTACACTAGATGAAATAAAAGAACGAGTAGGTTTTGCTACCCATATATTGTCGTATGCAGACCAAATAACTCATGTTTATTTTTATGGAGCTGGCTGTGGTCTTGATGGTAACCAAGAGTTAATGCAAATAGCACTGCTTGCGTTTTATCCAAATGCAAAAGTAGAGGTGCAAAGCGATTTGGTAGCTGCCGTTCGGGCCACAGCAAAGGAACCCAGTATAGTATGCATATTAGGAACAGGATCTAATAGCTGTTACTATGATGGAGATGCCATACATTTTGGATTCGATTCCCTTGGATATAGTGTGATGGATGAAGCGAGTGGTAATTATTTTGGGAAACAACTGCTCAAGGATTTCTTTTACAAGAAAATGCCGTCTAATATAGCAGAGCGGTTTGCACTAGAATATGATATTTCTACAGAGAAAGTCTTGATACATCTCTATAAGGAGCCAATGCCCGCGAAGTTTTTAGCATCTTTTGCTAAATTTATTTTTGAAGTTGGACTATCGGAAGTTTATATCCAAAAGCTTTTAAAAAAGGGATTTATTGAGTTGATAGAGTATCAGTTTAAATTATGGCCTAACTATCAAAAACTTCCCATTCATTTTATAGGATCTATCGCTTATTTCGCAAAAGATATTTTAGAGAGCACCTTAGCATCGGAAAACATTACAATCGGTACTATTTTAAGAACGCCAATTCAAGGATTATATCATTATCACACAAAGATTGTAAAAATGAAATAGGTGTTGAATAAGCATGAAGAAATAAGAAAAGAAAACTTTATAATCAAAAACAACAAATTGAATTAACAGAAATTTAAGCATGTAATTAGTAAATAATTATGATAATTTTTGTGAAATAGCTATGGCAACGCGATTGTGAATTCATTTAATAAAGTGAAAAATAGAGGAGAGAAACTATCTTTTTGAGTGAATGCGTGAAAGGTTTAAATATATTGTATACTTTTAGAAACAGAAATGGGAATTTCATGTTTTCAATAAAAATTTAAAAACATAATTTAATGAAAAAAAATACACTCATAGCGTGTCTAGCTATTGCTTTATCTGCTTCAGGAATTACTTTTGCGCAGACACAGCAAGACAGAGAAAAAATTACACAGGGATATGATTTGCAGAAGTCAGCTAAATTAGCGGAAGATATTCGATTGCACACGAAAAAAAGTTACGATCGTGCTATGCGATTAGCAAAAAGATTTGATTGGCCTTTAACAATCGAATACAAAGACGGTGGCTTTGGTGAATTGATTGGTGTTTCAGAAAATGACATCCCATTGTATTACCGAACTTTTAATAAAGGTGGTGTGAGTACTATTCATGCCGACGCAGTGCATACCGGCGGAAGTGCTGGATTGGATTTGAATGGAGAAGACATGATTGCTGGTGTTTGGGATGGTGGTACAGTACGTAGTACACATGAGTTATTCGAAGGAAGAGTAATAAAAAAGAATACTAGCGCTCATCAAAGTCATGGTACGCACGTCGCAGGAACAGTTATTGGTAGTGCAGATTTTGAAGATGGAGATGCGATAGGTGTTGCACCTCAAGCTACGGTACTAAGCTATGATTGGGGAAATGATTATAATGAAATGATAGATGAAGCGGAGGATGGACTATTAGTTTCAAACCATTCTTATGGTATAGCAACAACAGATCAAAATGGTAACCCAGTATTACCGGTATCTTTCTTTGGACAATATCAAAATGGTGCTCGATATTTAGATCAAATTCAATATACATTTGAGTACTATCTTCCAGTATATGCAGCTGGAAATGATAGAGATTGGCATAATATCTTAAATCCAGGAAATAATGGCTATGACCTTTTAACAGGTGAAGGAGTAGCAAAAAACAACCTAGTAGTAGGCTCTGTTTGGGAAGTAACAGATTATGAATATCCTTATAATGTAACGCTTTCAAGTTTTTCTAACTTTGGTCCAACCGATGATGGTAGAATTAAACCAGATATTACGGCAAAAGGACATAACGTGTACTCTGCAACAGCAGTTACAGACTCATCCTATGCAGCTATTTCGGGTACGTCTATGTCATCTCCTTCAGTAACAGGTGGTGTATTGCTTATACAAGAACATGCAAACAATACTTTCGGAGATTTTTTCCGTAGTGCTACCGTTCGTGGGTTGATTGCACATACTGCGTATAAAGCAGGGTCAGAAGGAAATCCAAACTATCGATACGGATGGGGAGTGATGAATGTAGAAGAGGCTGCCGCTGTTATAAGCAACCATAAGGAGAGCTCCTTAGTAAGAGAAATGCTTTTAGAGGATGGGCAAGAATACTTGATGACTGTAAATGCTTCGGAATTAGAAGACTTAATTGCTACCATAGCATGGACAGACCTAGAAGGAAGTTTAAGCAGTGGATTAAATGATAGAAGACCAGTATTGGTAAATGATTTGGATATTCGTGTAACAAAAATTGGAGGAGACACCTATTTTCCATACACATTAAACCCTGATTATCCTACGTTTTATCCAGCAACAGGAGATAATATCAGAGATAATATCGAGAAAATAGAGATGGTGGATCCAGAAGGGGAATATAATGTAACCATTTCACATAAAGGAGTTTTAGAAGATGAGGGAGAACAAAAATTCAGTTTGATTTTAAGTGGAATTACAAGCTCAGAACTAATTTTCGAAACCTATCAAAATAATGCTCACTTCTGTGAAGCAGATCAAGATGAGTATAGCATGGAACTGCTTGTTCAAATAGATGCTGATTTGGAAGATACCGTAGTTACGCTAGAAAATACCCCACAAGGTTTTACTGCAACTTTAGATGATTCAAACATTGCAAATGGAATAGTTACTCTGAATATCTCTGGTATTAGCAATATGCCCGCAGATACCTATATGTTTGAGTTGAAAGCTGTAAATGGTGTGGAGGAAGTAAAACTTTATCCAAGTGTTACAGTTACCAACGATGCGTTTGATGGCGTGAGTTTAGTGAGTCCAGAAAATGAGGAAGATAAACTTGGATTGTTTACTACCTTTGAGTGGGAAGCTTTACCGAGTAATAGAGTGGTATCTTATACCTTAGAATTAGCTTACGATGTAGACTTTTTAGACGTTGCTGATTTAATTGAAGATATAAATGACAATAGTTTATTTTATGCACAATTACAAAGAAATAAGGACTACTTCTGGCGCGTAAAAGCTATAGGCGTGTGTGGAGAAGGAGAGTATGGAGAAGCGTTTTTATTCCATACTTATGACATACTATCTGTAGAAGACTTTGAAACAACGAGCTTTGTAATCCATCCAAACCCTGCAACAAATCAAGTTTCAATAAATGCTCCTTCTGTAATAAAAGAAGTAAAGGTGATGAATATGCTTGGACAAGAGGTTATGGTTATTAATCCAGACGCAAGCGATGTTCAAATAGATATCAGCACATTAACATCAGGAAATTATTTATTAAATATTTCTGATGAAAATACTACGCAAGTTAAAAGACTGATAAAAAAGTAAATTAGAACTTCCGTAATAGTAGATAAAGCTCCTGCTAATTTTAGCAGGAGCTTTTTTATTTCGTATATTTATAGAGATGTCTTTAAATATTATGATAAATGGTAACAAAGATATATGGAAGTGCTCTTTATGGTGTAGATGCCATAACTATCACGATTGAGGTTCACGTAAATAGAGGAATAGGTTATCACTTGGTGGGTTTGCCAGATAATGCTATAAAAGAAAGCAATTATCGCATCGCTGCAGCCTTGCAAAATAATGGCTATAAAATTCCCGGAAAGAAAATAACACTAAATATGGCACCCGCAGATATGCGTAAAGAAGGCTCTGCATACGACCTACCTTTGGCTATGGGAATTTTGATAGCGACGGAGCAAATCTATTGCCAACAAGATATTGAGGAATATATTATAATGGGAGAGCTTTCTCTCGACGGAACACTACAACCCATAATTGGTGCGCTTCCGATTACACTACAGGCAAAGAAAGAAAACTTTAAAGGAATTATTCTTCCAAAACAAAATGCCAAGGAAGCGGCTATCGTAAATGATATGGAGGTGTATGGTGTTGAAAATATTATGGAAGTAATCGATTTCTTTGCCAAACTAAAGCCTTTAAAACAAACAAAAATAGATGTAGAAAAAGACTTGGACTCTAAGGATATCTTTCAACATGATTTTGAAGATGTAAAGGGACAAGAGTCTATAAAGCGATGTATGGAAATCGCTGCAGCGGGTGGACACAATATTGTTTTGATAGGCCCACCAGGATCGGGGAAAACCATGATAGCAAAACGACTTCCTACTATCTTACCACCTATGACTATAGGAGAAACGCTAGAAACAACAAAAATACATAGCGTGGCTGGACGAACCTTAGGTAGGGATGGTATTGTTCAAGCGCGTCCATTTCGAAGCCCACATCACACCATTAGCGATGTGGCATTGGTGGGGGGCGGAAGCTATCCGAAACCAGGAGAGATTTCTTTAGCTCATAATGGGGTACTGTTTTTAGATGAGTTACCAGAGTTTAAAAGAAGTGTGTTGGAAGTAATGCGACAGCCTTTGGAAGATAGAGAAGTAACGATTTCTAGAGCTAAGTTTACTGTGACTTATCCAGCTAGTTTTATGCTAGTAGCCAGTATGAACCCAAGTCCAAGCGGCTATTTTAATGATGGAAGCTCTTCTTTTACTTCGACACCTGCCGAAATGCAACGTTATCTAGGTAAAATATCAGGACCACTATTAGATAGAATCGATATACATGTAGAAGTAACTCCAGTGAAATTTGAAGAGTTAAGCGATTCACGTAAAGGAGAACCTAGTGCTAAGATAAGAGAGCGAGTTGTGAATGCTCGGAAAATACAATCGGAGCGTTTTATGGATAATGATCAGGTCCATTACAATGCACAAATGGGAGTGAAGCAAATTAGAAAACACTGTAAGCTCGATGAGTCTTCAAATAAGATCTTAGAAATAGCGATGAAAAAGTTAAACTTGTCCGCTAGAGCTTACGACAGAATTCTAAAAGTAAGTAGAACCATCGCCGACTTAGAAAATACCAAGGAGATAAATGCCTCTCACATCTCTGAGGCAATTCAATATAGAAGTTTAGATAGAGAGGGCTGGGTGGGTTAAGCACTTAAATTATCGTTGCGTTATTTTCTATTTTAATACAACTTTTATTCTACCAGTAATTAAACACACGCATTCCACAAAGGGTCGTTTGGAGGAGCGGCGATTAATTTCAATTCTTCTTTAGTAATAGGATGCACAAAATGCAATGCCCTAGCGTGAAGATGGATACCGCCATCTGGATTACTTCGATCCGCTCCATATTTTAGGTCTCCTTTTATAATAGAACCTATTTTTGCAAGTTGAGATCGTATTTGGTGGTGCCTACCAGTCTCTAAATTTATCTCTAGCAAATAATATCTATCTAATTCTTTTTTAACATTATAATGTAAAATACCCACTTTACTATCCTTAACTTCTTTGTCATGAGAATAAGATTTATTCTGTCTTCGGTTGCGTGCTAAGTAGTGACGTAGCGTTCCTGAAGTTTTTTCTGGGGCATTCTGTACGATGGCCCAATAGATCTTAGTGATATCTCTAGAGGAAAACAGTTTATTCAACCTCGAAAGTGCTTTCGAGGTTTTTGTAAATACAATAAGTCCACTGGTTGGTCTATCTAACCTGTGAGGTATACCTAAGTACACATTTCCAGGTTTGTCGTACTTCTCTTTTATATACTGCTTAGCCATCTCAGAAAGCGGTGTGTCGCCCGTCTTATCTCCTTGAATTAAATCTCCTGTACGTTTGTTTAATACAAGAAGATGATTGTCCTCGTATATTATTTGAATCGATTTTGATCCTGTCAAAATAGGTTGTCTTATTTAATATTGTTCTTCTTCATTCGGAAAATCACCACTCTTAACATCTGCGATATATTGGCTAAATGCGTTAGACATTTCGGAATATAAATCCAAATATCTACGTAAAAAGCGTGGATTAAACTCGTGTGTCATCCCAAGCATATCGTGCATTACTAGAATCTGTCCGTCAACATCTGGACCTGCACCAATTCCTATGATAGGAATAGATACACTTTCTGCTACTTGTTTTGCCAATGCCGCTGGAATCTTTTCCAACACAATCGCAAAGCACCCAAGTTTCTCTAGCATTTTAGCATCTTCTAATAGCTTATTGGCTTCTTCTTCTTCTTTTGCTCGTACTACATAGGTTCCAAACTTATATATGGACTGCGGTGTTAATCCCAAATGACCCATTACTGGAATTCCAGCTTTTAAGATGCGTTTTATGGATTGTTTTATCTCTTCACCTCCTTCTAACTTTACAGCATGTGCACCGCTTTCTTTCATGATTCGAATAGAAGAGCGCAGTGCTTCTTTAGGGTCGCTTTGATAGGTTCCAAACGGCAAGTCAACCACAACTAGGCTTCGCTCTACTGCTCGTACTACCGAAGCAGCGTGGTAGATCATTTGGTCTAAGGTAATTGGTAGGGTGGTTTCATATCCAGCCATTACATTCGATGCAGAATCTCCTACTAGAATAGCATCTATACCAGACGCATCTAGTATTTTTGCCATCGTGTAATCATAAGCGGTAAGCATAGATATTCGTTGTCCTTTGGCTTTCATATCTACCAAGGTCTTGGTAGTAATTCGTTTGTAATCGTTCTTTGCTATTGACATTTTTTGAGTATTTAGTTAATACAGCTTCTGTATTTTATTTTAAGGCAGGAAGTGAATAGGTTAGCAGTCACTTAGGTTTACACTAATAGCTAGTCCACCTTCACTTGTTTCTTTATATTTTGTATTCATATCTTTTGCCGTTTCCCACATTGTATTTACTACTGCATCAAATGGTACTTTTACGTGTGCTGGATTGGTATGTAATGCGATTTCTGCCGCATTTATTGCCTTAATGGCTCCCATAGTATTTCTTTCTATACATGGCACTTGTACTAGTCCAGCAATCGGATCGCAAGTAAGTCCAAGGTGATGCTCCATAGCTATTTCACTAGCGATAAGAACCTGCTCTGGGGTAGCACCCATTAATTCTGCAAGTGCTCCAGCTGCCATGGCAGAGGAGACACCAATTTCGGCTTGACAACCTCCCATTGCGGCAGATATGGTAGCACCTTTTTTGAATAATGCACCAACTTCTCCAGCAACCAATAAGAACTGTTTTATCTCTTCGAATCCAGCATCGTGGTTCTCAATACATAAGTAATAGAATAGTACCGAAGGGATTACTCCAGCACTTCCGTTTGTAGGAGCGGTTACTACACGACCTAAATCCGCATTTACCTCGTTTACTGCAATTGCAAAACAAGATACCCATTGTAGGATTTGTCTAAACGCAACTTTGGAATTTCTAATTGCTTCTATCCACTCTTCTGTATTGGAATAGCTCGCATCTCCTATAAGGGATTTGTGGATTTTATAGGCTCGGCGTTTTACATTCAAACCGCCTGGTAGCAATCCTTTGGTGTGACAACCTTCGTAAATAGAATCCAACATCACTTCCCAAATTGCTCGTATTTCGGTATCAATATCTTCCTCCGTGCGGATAGAAAGTTCATTTTGCATTACTATTTCCGAGATAGACTTGTTCTCCTGCTTACAGTAAGCAAGCAATTCTGTTCCTTTTTCGATTGGGAATGGAAAGACAGCAGTCTTGCTTATTCCTTCTACCGCTTCTTGTTTTTGTTCTTTAACTACAAATCCACCACCAATAGAATAATAGTTTTCCTCATAAACACTTCCATCGCCGAAGGTTCCTTTAATAGTCATACCATTTGGATGGAAGTCTAAAAAGGTTTTGTGGAAATGAATATCTTTCTGAAAGTCGAATGGAATGGATTTTAAAGAATTGACCAACAACGTTTTCTCGTGCTTTACTGTAGCAATGTGATTGTCAATTTGGTCTGTAGGGTAGGTTATAGGGTCAAACCCGCATAAACCCAATACTGTAGCGATATCGGTTGCATGTCCTATTCCAGTTAAGGAAAGAGAGCCGTACAAATGCACTTCTACATGCTCTAAACTTGCAGCTCCTCCCTTCTCCTCGATTTCTTCCAACCACCAAATAGCTGCGCGCCATGGACCCAATGTATGAGAACTAGAAGGACCAACGCCTATTTTTAACATGTCAAAAATACTGATACTCTCCATATTAAATCAATGTATATATAATTATTAAACTTCTCAAATATACACTAAACTCAGTGGTTTGCAAAAGATTTGAGAATTGCTTTGAATAGGAGAGGGAACTTGGTGGCACTTACTATTACTAATGTTTCTTTGACAGCATTTAATACGGATATTCTGACAATATCAAATCGAGTATGACAAGCTGTCATAAAATAAGAAATGGCATACAACTTGACTTATACAGCATGAAATCACGAATTTAAAACAGAATAAATAATAAACATACACTATGAGTAAGATTATTGGAATAGACTTAGGAACTACCAACTCGTGTGTTGCAGTAATGGAAGGAAGTGAACCAACTGTTATAGCCAACGCCGAGGGGAAACGAACCACTCCTTCTGTCATTGCTTTCTTAGAAGGCGGTGAGATTACCGTTGGAGATCCCGCAAAAAGACAAGCAGTTACCAACCCGATGAAAACAATATCCTCTATAAAGAGATTTATGGGAGACAAATTTTCGGAGGCAAAAAAAGAAATAGACAACTCTTCTTATAAGGTTGTAAAAGGGGATAACGATACGCCACGAGTAGATATCGATGGAAGGTTGTATTCGCCACAGGAACTTAGTGCTATGATTCTTCAGAAAATGAAGAAAACAGCCGAAGATTTCCTAGGACAAGAAGTAAGCGAAGCGGTTATTACTGTACCTGCATACTTTAATGATAGCCAGAGACAAGCAACCAAAGAAGCAGGTGAAATTGCTGGATTAACAGTAAGACGTATAATTAACGAGCCTACCGCAGCAGCTTTAGCTTACGGATTAGATAAGAAAACACAAGACCAGAAAATCGTAGTATTTGACTTTGGTGGAGGTACACATGACGTATCTATCTTAGAACTAGGAGATGGCGTATTCGAAGTACTAGCTACCGACGGAGATACACGTTTAGGCGGAGATGATGTAGATAAGAAAATCATCGACTGGTTGGCCGATGAGTTTAATAAAGAGGAAAGCATAGACTTAAGAAAAGATCCTATGGCATTGCAGCGTCTTAAAGAAGCAGCAGAAAAAGCCAAGATTGAATTGTCCTCTGCATCTCAAACAGAAATCAACCTGCCTTATGTTACGGCTACGGCAAGTGGTCCAAAACACTTAGTAAAAACATTGACCAAGTCGAAGTTCGAGCAACTGATAGATGATTTGGTAAACCGTACTATCGTTCCTTGTAAAGCAGCAATGGAAAGTGCTGGTTTAAAACCAAGCGATATTGACGAAGTAATATTAGTAGGAGGATCTACTCGTATTCCTGCAGTACAAGAAGCAGTAGAAAAGTATTTCGGAAAAGCACCAAGTAAAGGTGTAAACCCCGACGAAGTAGTAGCTCTAGGAGCTGCAATCCAAGGTGGTGTACTAAGCGGTGATGTGAAAGACGTTCTATTACTAGACGTAACACCATTATCTTTAGGTATTGAAACTATGGGTGGAGTAATGACCAAGCTAATCGAAGCAAACACTACCATTCCAACCAAAAGATCCCAGGTGTTCTCTACAGCAGCAGATAACCAACCAAGTGTTGAGATTCACGTGTTACAAGGAGAGAGACCGATGGCTACAGACAACAAAACGATTGGTAGATTCCACTTAGATGGTATTCCACCAGCACAAAGAGGTGTGCCACAGATTGAGGTTGCCTTTGATATTGATGCTAACGGAATCATTAAAGTTAGTGCGACAGATAAAGCAACTAATAAGTCACAAGACATTCGTATAGAGGCGTCTAGTGGACTTTCTGAGGAAGAAATCAAAAAGATGCGAGAAGAAGCGGAGGCAAATGCGGAAGCAGATGCTAAGAAAAAAGAAGCTATCGACAAAATAAACGAAGCGGATGCGATGATTTTCCAAACAGAAAAACAACTTAAGGAGTTCGGTGAGAAACTTTCTGAAGACAAGAAAAAGCCTATCGAAGAAGCTCTAGAAGAACTTAAGGAAGCACACAAAACTCAAGAGATTGAGAAAATAGAACCAGCTTTAGAGAAAATCAATGAAGCATGGAAAGTAGCATCAGAAGAGATGTACAAAGCACAAGCTGAAGATCAACAGCCAGGCGCCGATGCAGGAGCTGACAGTGGTGCAACAGACGATGTAGAAGATGTAGACTTTGAAGAAGTGAAGTAATTAAAATCTTCCTATAAAATTAAAAAGGCGCTGGAAATTATTCCAGTGCCTTTTTTTATTGAACCATCTCTAGGCAAAGCTCTCGGAGTATGTTTATTGAACTGAATCTACCAACGCGATAAGCGTGTCCCGAAATTGATTCCAATCACCATGTCCGCCGAAGCGAGTGCGAAAGAGGATTAAATCATTTACAGATTTATTTCTCCACAGCTTATTCGGTCTCCTGCATTTCCAGTAGGTTGTGAGGTAAAGTCGTCTTTGTCTTTATGGACGATAATCCCTTTGCCGATGATGTTTTTACGATCATCTGCACAATCGATACACCATTCGTCCGTTTCAAAAGTAATGGATGCATTCCCATTTTTATCAACTTTTAAATTCCCGATATCTCCTAGGTGAAAGCCATCCGCAGCGTCCCACTTTCCGTGTTTTTCATCGGTAGGATTCCAATGACCACCAGCCGAACTACCGTCTGCAGCACTACAATCTGCTTTCTCATGCAAGTGGATAGCATGGATACCTTCTGGATTTAATCCGCTAAATTCTCCTTGCATTTTCACAAATCCATTATTTTCTGTAAAAACCACTTCTCCCTGTACGTTGCTATTACTAGAAGAGTGCATTGCTACCACAATTTTCTTTTCGGCTTTTTCTATTTCAGAAGCCTTCATTTCGGTTGCTTCTAAATTAGAAGTTTCCACGTCTGTCTCCTTATTATTCTTACAGCTTGTAAATGCAAGCAAAAGAATAAGTACAGATACTATACTTAGCTTTTTCATAATTATCGATTTATTGGGTTTGTATTGAATTAATAGAGTAAAAGATAGGCTAATTAGCTCATAGTAACACAATATTGTAAAAAGCTTAATATTTTTTTGAGTAAATTTAAGTTGTAGTTATGAATTTAGGAAAGTAAAATAATAGTTTTTTGAATATAGATCAATAAAAAAGAGGGAAACCCAATTGGCTTCCCTCTTTTTTAGAATGGTAAAATTATTATTAGTTACTCAACATAACTGGCATGACCAGCATGGTTATTTTTTCTCCGTCGTCTGTTCCATCTACTGGGGTCAATATTCCAGCTCGATTCGGTAAAGACATTTCTAGGGATACTTCATCAGAATTTAGATTGGTAAGCATCTCGATAAGGAATCGGGAGTTAAAACCAATTTGGATATCATCTCCTTGGTACGAACAGTTTAAGCGCTCTTCTGCTTTATTGCTAATATCGATGTCCTCCGCATAAATCTTTAACTCTGCACCAGCGATACTCAAACGAATCTGATGGGTGGTTTTGTTGGAGAATATAGAAACTCTACGAGCCGAGTTTAAAAATAGATTTCGATCAATAGTTAGCTTGTTCGGATTTTCTTTTGGGATAACTGCTTCGTAATTTGGATATTTTCCATCGATTAAACGACATACCATTTCAATGTTTTCAAAAACGAACTTGGCATTGGTTTCATTGTATTCTATCGTTACCAACTCATCGCTCCCTTGAAGAATATTTCTCAAAAGATTCAGAGGTTTTTTAGGCATGATAAATTCTGCTGGGTTGGCAGCTTGAATATCTTCTCTTGCATATTTAACCAGTTTGTGTGCATCGGTAGCAACAAAAGTCAGACTATCGCTTTTTAATTGGAAGAATACACCGCTCATCACCGGTCTTAAATCATCATTTCCTGCAGCAAATATGGTTTTGTTGATAGCTGTTGCAAGTATATCGCCAGACATTACTGTAGCATTAGAATCCAACAGTTCTATCTGCGAAGGGAAATCATCACTATTGGCATAAGCAAGCGCATATTTACCATGGCTAGAACTTATTTCTATGGTATTGTTGTCTGTGGTAGAAAAAGTAAGCGGTTGCTCAGCGAAAGTCTTTAATGTATCTAACAGTAACTTAGCAGGAATGCAAATACTACCCGTTACGCTGCTTTCCACTTCTATTTTAGAAGAAATCGTGGTTTCTAAGTCAGATGCAGAAATGCTTAGTTCGTTATTGTCTAAGGATAATAAAAAATTATCCAAAATAGGGATGGTGTTATTGTTGTTAATAATACCCCCTAATACTTGTAAGTGTTTCAGTAAGTATGTGCTGGAAACTATAAATTTCATGAACAGTTATTTTATTCTTAATAATAGGCTTACTATTTTTTGCTAAGCCGATGGCTAAACTACAAAATTTTTTAACAAAAGAAGCGCGAGTAGGCGTTAAATTGTTAGTGTTATCGAATGTACTTTCGTTTACGAATAAATCCAATTACAAGTCCAAAGATAGCAAGTGTGCCCAATGGCAAAAGTAAATTAACATATTGCCATAAACGACGTTGTTCTATACTGCGTTGCGAGTCTAGAAAGGGTATAGTAATTGTCTTGCTACGCAAAGCAATCAGTCCACTATCGTCCAGCATATAGTTCACGTTATTCAATAAAAATTCTTTGTTCCCATAGTAGGAATTAGTCCATTTATCAAAACCTAACTCCAATGGACGCTCGCCATCCATTTGGTTTTTTATAATGCTTCCATCGCTCACAACTAGTAGTTTACCTTCTGTCGTTTTGGATATCTCTTCCCAATTACTCCACTTTATTGGCTTTACTCTGTTGTGGTATGCAGACTCGATAGAACCTTCTAACAGCACAGCCAATGCTAAGTTTTTATTTCCAAAACCTCCTTGACTTGGCCCTTCGTTTATAATATCAAGGTTTTCCGAAATTTCCTCGCTTAAGTCTATAGGGAATGGAAGGCTAAGTGTTTTACTTAATGTCGAGGTAGCTAAAAGTATGGTTTTTTTAGTAGCATTAGGTAAAGTGTCTATACTACTGGCGTACTCAAATTTTACCACATCGATATTTGTCGTAATAGGGTGTGCAGTTTCACTCTCTGCAAGTGGATAAAAAAACCACGGATATCGATCGTATTGTGTGTCGCGTTCCTGTCCGCTAGCAATGACAATCGGTGCAGAATAAAGATCTTTTACAACATTGGCATTTATGCGTAGGCCATATTTAAAAAGCATATCTGTAATCTGTAAATCTTTGGCTATAATATACGTTTCCTCAGTTTCTGGATGTTGCGCTTGGGTGTTCATGGCTCCTAACCAAAGAATGTTGCCACCCTGCATTAGGTATTGGTCTACTATGTGTTTATGTGTCTCACTAAATGGTTTCTCAGGTCCTGCTACTACAAGTAAATCGTAGGTATTTAAATCGGCTAAGATCTCGGTGGGCTCTTCTGGAGCGTGAAGCGTAAAAGGAGCTATTAGGTAATATTCCTTTAAAGTGATTAAAAAATCCGCTAAGAATCTATCTTCTATTTCGTCATTGCCCTTTAGGAAGGCTATGCGTTTATGTTTAGGACGTAGTAATTTATTAAACGAATCTACAAAGCTGTATTCTAAGTTTTGCACCGAGTTGTGAATCCGCTCTTCACTGCTAGCTCCCATTTTATTCTTCAGTAAAGCAACGGAAACGCTTTGGTTCTTGTAAGTTGCAAACGCATAAGGATAAACCACTTCGGTTTGGGTTTTGCCATCTTGCTTTATTTGAATCTGCGCTGGTCGGATCTGTAAGTTTCTTAGCTTTTCTTGCAAATCTGCACGAACGTCTAATTCTCTAGGGTCTATAAATCTATATTGAATGTTCTTATTAACCGAAGAAAACTCCTCTAAAATCTGAAGGGTTTCATACTGTAAACGACGAAACTCCGAAGTGTTTTTACCGCTCAATAAGACCTCTATTTCTATAGGGGAGCTAATGGTATCTAGCATTTGTACTGTGACATCAGATAAAGTATAGCGTTTATCTTGCGTAAGATCAAAGCGCTTATAGAATACTTGGCTTGCAATTAGAAGCAATATAATGCCTACAAGAAAATATATATAGCGTTTTGCTATGGCGGATGTGGCTTGTTTATTCATCTATTTCCTTTCTAATTTATAGCTTGTAGCAATAATAAAAAACAAACTAATACCTACAAAATATAGGATATCTCGCGTGTCCAATATGCCTCGGGAGATGCTTTTAAAATGTTCTTGCATACCAAAACTTTCTAAAAACAATAGGTTAGAACTTATAGAAGCTATAAATCCAAACCCAAAGAAAAGTGTAAAGCTAATGCATACACCAATCAAAAAAGCGATGATTTGATTGCTCGATAGGGTGGAGGCAAATACACCGATAGCGGAGTAGGAAAGGATAAGGAACAGTAAGCCTATGTAGGATCCGATTACAACACCGCTGTCAAAATTATTGATCCTTGTTCCTAATTGCCCAATAGTGTATAGATATAATAGGCTGGGAAGTAAAGATATTATAATAAGAACCACCGATGCAAAATACTTTCCTAGCACTATTTGCATGCTTGTGATAGGTTTGGTTTGTAGGATTTCTATCGTTCCCATTTTAAATTCTTCACTAAACAATCGCATACTAATCGCGGGGATTAGAAACAACAAAATCCATGGCGATAAATCAAAGAATGGGGACAAGTCGGCAAACTCCGAATCTAAAATATTATATTCTCCAGGAATGATCCATAGGAATAATCCGTTTGCCACTAAAAATAAGGCAACCACTAGATATCCTACGGGCGAGGAGAAAAAAGAATGTATTTCTTTGCGTAGAATAGCAAGCATATTCTGTAATGATTTTTAATTAATTTAATTCTTGAAGGCTGCTCACACTCCATGCCATTGGCTTATCGCGAAAAAGCGCTTTGGTTTTTGGCCAGACTTCGCCAAATAACGCACTGTTTTTATAAGCCTCCAATGCTTCTTCCGATTTCCATGTACTATAAGTGAAAAACACGCCTTTGTCCGATTTATCTTGTAAAAGCTCCAAACGCTCACATCCAGGAAAAGCACGTATTTTGTCTTTTACTGCTTCAAAATCACTCAGAAATTCGGGAACCTTAGCCTCTTCAAATTCTAATTTTACAATTCGTTTAAACATATTTAAAAACTATTCTATTTAAAAGTTATTGTTATTGTATCACGATATTCTAACCCAAATAGGCTAGATGCACTACCAAATGTGTGTTGGTTACTCTTGTATATGGCAAGTTCTAGATGCTTTGAGGTGTTCCATAAAGCAATCTTTTTTCCGTCCATTGTTCTTTTCGCAAAAGGAATATCAAAAGATATAGCATCGCCATAACTTTTATAAACCTCTTTAAATATTTCCGATCTGGCTAAAATCTCAAAATCTCTCCCTTTACCGAAGTCTTCAAATAGCTTCTTGGTAACGTTTGTTATTACATTTCCGTAGTTATCTATATACTGAACGTTGCCTTTAATCTGGTTCTTTTCGGCAATAGTGGTAGGGCGCATTCCGGTTAATTCTTTTATTTCGTGTATTGGTTTTCCTATTACTTCTAGCGTACCACCACGTGCTATATGGCATGCAACATTGATGAAGGCGTCTAGAATACTGGAGTTACTAATAATTCTATCGTGAATGTTTATCTCTACTATTTTCTCTGCTCGTTGTTCCAATATCAGCATAGAAAGAATCCCATTATCCGCACAAATAAAATAATGCCCATTAAGAAGCACGACTAAGTGTTTGTTTTCTGGAGTTAACTCCGAGTCCACACCGATGATGTGAATGCTTTTCTTAGGAAAATTCTGATAAGCATTTTTTATAATGTAAGCGGCTTCTGCTAGGTGAAAGGGCGACACTTCATGCGATATGTCTACTATACGAACGTCCTCCAATTGGGAATAGATAGCGCCCTTTAATGCTCCTACATAGGGGTCTTTATATCCAAAATCGGTCGTTAAGGTAATAATATGCATGAAAATTCTTTACTTATTAAAATGAAATTAATTCTTACAAAAATAGTGTACTTTTGTTAGAAGCAAAACTATTAAGGTCTAACTTGAATAATAAAATAGATAAAACTTTTGAATGAAATTATAATTGAACTTCCGAATATACAGCCATTAGAGTTTTTCGGTACACAAAACGAAACATTAGATGCACTAAAGGCATATTATCCGCAACTAAAGATTGTAGCAAGAGGGAATAGCTTAAAGGTTTATGGCGAAGAAGAGATCCTACAAGAATTCGAAAAACGAATGCAGTTGATCTTTGATTATTACCATAAATACAATACGCTAGACGTATCTATGCTAGAACGCATTCTTACCAGTGAGCAGAAATCGGATTATGATTCTGGAAAATCTGTAGGTAATGTTCTGTTGCATGGTGTAAGAGGGAAACTGATTAAAGCAAAGACGCGAAACCAACAGAGAATTATAGATGCCGTAGAGAAAAATGACATGGTATTTGCTGTAGGACCTGCTGGAACAGGAAAAACCTACACAGCAGTAGCATTGGCGGTACGAGCACTCAAGAATAAAGAAGTAAAGCGTATTATCTTAACCAGACCAGCCGTAGAGGCAGGGGAGAATTTAGGTTTCCTTCCTGGCGATTTAAAGGAAAAGTTAGATCCCTACATGCAACCGTTATATGATGCGTTGTTTGATATGATCCCTTCCGAACGATTGGAGTCGGACATAGAGAAAGGAGTCATCCAAATTGCGCCATTGGCTTTTATGCGTGGAAGAACCTTAGATGATGCGTTCGTTATCTTGGATGAAGCACAAAACACCACCAAAGCACAAATGAAAATGTTTCTGACACGTATGGGAGCAAAAGCCAAGTTTATGGTAACTGGAGATCCAGGCCAAATAGACCTGCCTAGAAAAATGAGCTCTGGCCTTAAAGTAGCATTGAGAATATTAAAAGATGTAGAAGGAATTTCTACTATCCATCTAGACGAAACCGATGTAATTAGACACCCATTGGTGAAGAAAGTAATCGATGCTTATAAAAAAGAAGAGTTGCACGAAGAAGATTGAGGGAAGTAAAATTCTCAAGAAAATACACTATAAATAATTATCCCGTTTATAAAATATATTTATAGACGGGATAATTGCTTTGTAAGAGTTTCTAGATGTTATTGCAATTATTTAAAATAACAAAAGTCTTCTCCGTTTTCTATGTTTAACACACTGTGGTAGATCAATTTAATCACATTCTCAACATCTTTTTTATGTACCATTTCTACGGTGGTATGCATATAGCGTAGTGGAAGGGAAATCAAAGCACTAGCCACGCCAGCATTGCTATAAGCAAAAGCATCGGTGTCGGTTCCTGTGGCTCTAGACGATGCAGCACGTTGCACTGGAATATCGTTGTCTTTTGCGGCTTTTAAAATTAAATCTCTTAGTTTTTGTTGTACTGCCGGAGCATAAGTAACCACAGGGCCATTGCCTATACGCGCATCGCCTTGGGTTTTCTTCTCGATCATTGGAGTAGTGGTGTCGTGCGTTACATCGGTAACAATCGCTGCATTGGGTTTAATGCGTTCTGCAATCATCTCGGCACCTCTTAGTCCGACTTCTTCTTGTACTGAGTTGGTGATATACAATCCGAAAGGAAGTTTTTTCTTATTCTCATGCAGTAATCTAGCGACTTCTGCAATCATAAAACCACCCATACGGTTGTCTATGGCGCGACAAACTAGTTTATCTCCGTTTAAGATGATTAGCTCATCTGGATAGGTAATTACGCAACCTACATGCACACCTAGCTTTTCTACTTCCTCTTTGGAATTACATCCAACGTCTATAAAAATATTATCCAATTTTGGAGGCGTTTCTTTGCTTGCTTTTCGAGTATGAATAGCTGGCCAGCCAAAAACACCTTGTACAATTCCGTTGTCAGTATGGATGTTTACACGTTTTGAAGGGGCTATCTGATGGTCGCTGCCTCCATTTCGAATAACATAAATCAATCCTTCGTCTGTTATATAGTTCACATACCAAGAAATTTCATCGGCATGGCCTTCGATAACTACTTTGTAAGGAGCGTCAGGATTGATCACGCCTACTGCAGTACCATAGGTATCGGTAATAAAGGTGTCTACATAAGGTTTTAAATACGCCATCCATAGCTTTTGTCCGCTCCACTCATAACCTGTTGGCGAAGCATTGTTGAGGTAGGCAGTTAAAAACTCCATCGACTTGTCTGTCAAAATACTTTTTTCACTCATATATATGCTATTTACTTTTAAAATTGAATCCTTAGCTAAATCAATAACCACCAAAATTACATAATTCTATAGGTATAGGCGGTGTAGAATTCTTATTTTTGAGCAGAAGAAAACCCAACCTATGTCGCGATTTTGTATTTATATCTTTCTTGCATTAAATATGCTTCCTGTTCTTGTCATCTACGGTCAGGAAAAGAGAGATTCACTGTATAAAGAAGAGAGAGGTGGGCTAAATGACGGTTATTTAATAACGAAGGAGCAAGATACACTAAGCATTAAACTGGATGAGGTTTGGCTTTTACCTAAACTTCGTTTCGATTCAGAAGCAGCTCGAAAAAACTACTTGATAACTAAGCGTCGTGTATATAAAGTATATCCGTTTGCAACACTAGCTGCCGAAAGATTGGCAGTTGTGAATGATTTGTTAGAAACTTTACCTAATAAGCGAAGCAAAAGAGTTTATATACGACGAGCACAAAGATATATGCAAGAGGAGTTTACCGATACCTTGAAAACCTTTACTAGATCGGAAGGACGCATTTTATTTAAACTCATCCATAGACAAACCGGACAGACTACTTTTGAATTGATAAAAGAATACCGCTCTGGGTGGAATGCGTTTTGGTATAATACGGCTGCTTCGGTTTACGATTTAACTATGAAGCAAACCTATGAACCCTATACCGAAAAAGAAGATTTCTATATAGAAGATATTTTGCAAAACGCGTTTAGAATGGGACGTCTAGAGGAACAGGAACCCGCTATACCTATCGACTTAAGAGAAGTGTATAGAGCATGGCCAGAATATTAAATAGATAGTTAGTAGTTTTAAAAGAGAATTGCATTTGTGAAGTGTTTCCCGATGGCGATAAGATCCTATTCTTAATCGCCATCCTTACTTGTCCGCTTTAGCTCGCCAACAAATAGTTTGAAATCAAAATCAGCAATAGCTATGTCTATCTGCCTTCCAAGAACGCCATGTTTAGAATAGTTATTCTTACCGTTTCCGCCAATTAGTTAATAGGATGCCTATTCAGGAAGATTTATGATGTAAATAGTAAATAATCGAGAGCTGATTTAACTATCTTCCTTCATTTTGAGACATGAAAACTCAATTATGCATATAAAACTACTTTAGTTTTATCGTTTATAGTTTTTAATTTCTATATTAGGCGAAAGTATTAAAGCAATTATGGAAAAAGTAAAATATCAAATGGAGTTCCCGATTCAATCCTCTCCCAGCTTGTTGTTCCAATATATATCTACACCATCGGGTATGGGAGAGTGGTATGCAGATAACGTAAATTCCCGTGGCGAATTGTACACTTTTATATGGTCTGGAAGCGAAGAGCAAGCATTGCTTTTAAGCTCACGAACCGATGAACGTGTAAAGTTTCGTTGGCTGGAGGATGAGGACGAAGCATATTTCTTTGAATTACGCATTCAAGTGGACGGCGTTACCAATGATGTTTCACTGATCGTAACAGACTTTGCAGAGGAAGATGAGATAGAAGGAAACAAGCTTCTTTGGGAGAGTATGATAGCTAATTTAAAACAAACCTTAGGATCGAGATAAAAGGACATAAAATATCTTAGCTTTGTGCGGATCACAAAAAAACTATCAAGCACTACACGTAAATGAAAGCTATATTAAACGGATCGATCGTTGGGAGAGAGGAATTAAATATTAAATTATCTAATCGCGGCTTGCAGTATGGCGACGCCGTTTTTGAAACAATGCGCGGCAATGCCTCTGCCGTATTTTTCTGGGAAGACCATTACTTTCGCCTTATGGCTTCTATGCGAATTCTTAGAATGCCAATTCCCATGGAGTTTACACCCGATTACTTGAACGAGAAAATTCTCTCGCTTATCGATGCAAACCATTTGCAAGAATCCCCATTTTCTGCAAAAATCTTAGTTTGGCGTGAGGCCGACGGGAAATATACGCCTAGCAACTCTAAAGTAGGTTTCTTTATCAGCATCGATACAATAGATACGCCTTTGTTTACTTACAACGAACAAGAGTATGAAGTGAATTTATTTCGCGATCATTATGTACATGCAGGAATGCTGTCCAACCTAAAGACCACGAATAGACTTATAAACGTTTTAGGGAGTATTTATGCAAGCGAAAATGATTATGCTAACTGTTTGTTGTTAAATGATAAAAAGCATGTTGCAGAGGCATTAAACGCTAATATATTTTTAGTCAGCGGTTATAAAATCCGAACTCCTAGGTTGGAATCTGGTTGTATAAATGGCATGATGCGAAAGCAGGTAATAAAAATAATAGGCGAATGGCCTGATTATATTTTGGAAGAAGAGGATATCTCTCCGTTTGAGTTACAAAAAGCGGACGAGATGTTTTTAACCAATTCTCTTGTAGGCATCCAACCTGTTTCTAAGTACCGAAAAAAGGAATATGATACAAAAGTGAGTAAGCTTTTGCATGAAAAATTAAATGCAAAACTTTCTGGTAATTTTTTGGTGTAATACCTAGTTCTGACTAGGATCTTCTGGCGCATTTGCCCAAAGGGAATAATCGCCACCTAACTCGATCATTTTTTCTTTCCAAAAACTGATGTCTGGTTTTATAAGCAAGGATTCTTGGTAGGAATTATCGGTCAATAACCAACTGTTATTGTTTAGTTCTTCTTCCAATTGATTCGTTGCCCATCCAGAATATCCTAAGAAGAATTTTATCTCATTTTCTTTTAACTGATTGGATTCGATTCTTTTTATGACCTCTTCAAAATTCCCACCCCAATAAAGTCCTTTGGATATTTCTAGACTATTTTCTATAAGATCTGGTCGAGTATGTATAAAATACAGGTTTTGCTGTTCTACAGGCCCTCCTATGTATACAGTAAAATTATTGCGTATCTCAGGAATAAAGCTTTGTAAGGTATAATCTGATGGTTTGTTCATAATAAAACCAACTGAACCTTCAGGATTACAAGCAACCAAAAGAATGATGGATCTATTGAACGAATCATCGTTAAGTGCAGATGGTTCTGCTATTAATAATTGCCCACGATTTGGATTCATTTTATTGGATTTTTAAAATTTATACTTAAATATATAAAACTTTTACAATAACCGGCTAGGAAATAGGCTTAAAATGGTATTACATTCTTGGGAAACTTAGATTGTTTGGATATAATGCAATTAATTTTTTTTTTGTAGTAATTTGTGTAGATTAAAGTTTTATTGGAGTCTTGCAAGTAATTAGAGTTGGTATTTATCCTAACTTTGCTAACTTATTAATTCCAAGACACAAAAAAAGCCTTAGTTGAGAAACCAAGGCTTGATTTTGTTGATAAACTAAATGAATTAGTTAACAGCATCTTGTAGTCCAGATCCTGGCTTAAATCTCACTACATTCTTAGCTGCGATTTGGATAGTCTTCCCAGTTTGTGGGTTTCTACCTTCTCTAGCTGCACGGTGATTAACATTCCAAGAACCGAATCCAACTAAAGATACACGGTCTCCTTTTTTAAGAGCACCTTGTACGTTTTCCAAGAAAGACTCTAAACTTTTTTTAGCAGCTGCTTTTGTAATTCCAGCATCTTCTGCCATAGCATTGATTAAATCTGATTTGTTCATAATACTGTTTTTATTATTTACGCGTTATAAAATTGCATATACAAATATAAATTTATTATTTAATCATGCAAGCGAAAAGCGCACAAAACCCTTGATATTGCTATAAAGGAGCTGTTTTATTCGGGTTTTAAGGCAAAATACTCCTTATTTATAATTGATATATGTACAAAACCTTAACACATTCGCGCATTTTCTGAAAAGGTATAGCCGTTACATATATCTAAAATGGGCATTTTTCGTCTTCCCGGAAGTTGCATTTCTAGAATATCTAAGTAACCATCTGCTACAGCAACCTTCATATCTTTCCTACTCGCTGTAATGGTTCCTACTTTTTCAGTGTGTATGGCTTCTTCAAATCGTGCAAAGTATATCTTTACTTTTTTTCGTTCCCCATCCTCTTCCAATTCTGTCCAAGCAGAAGGGTAAGGGGATAAACCTCGAATATGCAGTTCTATATCTTTTCCTTTCTTGGACCAATCGATGCGCATGTTCTCCGAAGTCAACTTTGGAGCATAGGTTATTCCTTCTACGTTTGGCTGTATTTCTGGCTTAACTTCATTATTGGCAAGCTTCTCTATGGTCGTTACTACGAGTTTTTTTCCAATACCAAGCAACTTATCATGCAACGTGCCTGCCGTTTCGGTTTTAGTGATTGCCACCTTTTCAGAAAGCAATATGGCGCCAGTGTCAATTTTTTCGTCCAATAAAAAGGTAGTGACTCCAGACTCTTTTTCTCCTTCTATTATTGCCCAATTTATTGGCGCTGCACCTCTGTATTTAGGTAGGAGGGAGGCATGTAGGTTAAAAGTGCCCAGCCTTGGCATTGACCAAACAATTTTTGGTAGCAAGCGAAATGCTACTACTACGAATAAATCTGCTTTAAGCGCTCTTAAAGAATCTAAAAACGCTTCATCTTTTAAGCTTTCTGGTTGTAGAATAGGCAAGTTTTGTTGTAAAGCATATTCTTTAACTGCCGATCCGCGTAGTTGTCTGCCACGTCCAGCTGGTCGGTCGGGGGTTGTTACTACCCCAACCACTTGCAGGTCATTTTCTATTACTTCTTTTAGGCATCCAACGGCAAAGTCGGGGGTACCCATAAATACAATTCTCAAGTCTTTCATAGTTCGTATAATTGGTATTTATTGTATTGGTATAATTTCACTTTTTTCCTAATTAGCATGCTGCGAAGCAATTCTATGGTAGTTGCTACAGGAAGGTTTAATTGTTGTGCAATGCTATTGGCCTCCAAAGGGCCCATTTCAGTAAGAATATTAATAATAGCCGTTTCATTGGCATGCTCCTTACTGTCCTCCGTGTTTTTGTTTTGCCTACATACCGAACAAATGTTGCAGTCCGCTGCTATTTCTTCACCAAAGTAGGCCAGTAGCTGTCGGCTTTTGCAAAGCGAGTCATTGGTTACAAACGCGATGCTCTGCTTTATTTTTCGGATGGTATTTTTGTTTAACTGATCTACTTCTTTTCCCAGGCGATTTAATGTTCTATCATCTTCTCTAGGTTCTAAGAAGTGTAACTGGATATCGGACTCAAACAACTCTAGGTCGATTATCTCATCTTGATCCATTTTTTTTATTGCCTTCAAGATTTTATTTACACTTCGCTCTGCTCTTGTAGCTACGGTTTCTACAGAAATTCTGGTAGGTACTTCAAAAATACCTCCATAAAGTCGAAGAATGTTTTGCCCGATATGGGCTAGCTCTCTATTCTGATCGAAATAATTTAATAAAACCTGCGAAGGAACAAGGAACTGTAACACGCATTTTCTTCCGTAAACATGGGTTAGTTGGATTACCCCAATTCTATCTAAAGTCCGTAGCGCATTGTGTGTTTTGGTTAAGGGCAACGCATAGCGCTCACAAAAAGAAGCAAAGTTAAAGTCATGTGTAGTGAGATCTCCTTCGCCATAACTTATTTGAAAATACGTATTCAACTTTTTATATACTTTTTTTAAATAAGCTAGGTCAGCTAGATTTCTAGTGTATTGATTTAGGGTGCGTGTTGGGTCGTAGTTGTCGTAAAGCAATATGGCACGTGCAGGCAGTCCATCTCTTCCTGCTCTTCCTGCTTCTTGGAAGTAACTTTCTATGCTTTCTGGTATTTGCAAATGAATTACGTGACGCACATTCGGTTTGTCTATTCCCATGCCGAATGCATTGGTAGCCACGATTACTGGTGTTTCTTCGTTTAGCCAACTATGTAATCGATCATTCTTTTCTTCCGTGCTCAAACCACCATGGAAGAAAGTACTTTTTATGCCCAAACTATTTAAGTGCATGCTATGGTTTGCGGTTCCTTGTCTGCTGCGCACATATAGGATAGCAGGTCCAGGATTGGATTGGAGGATGTGTTGTATGCTTTTTAACTTATCGGATACCGAATAGGTCTCATAAGACAAATTAGGTCTATAAAAAGAGGTTTGCACTAGTTTTGGACTCTTCATTTCCAATAAGCGCATAGTGTCTTTTACCACTTTTGGGGTTGCCGTAGCAGTTAGTGCTATAAAAGGCACCTCACCTATAAGGGTGCGGATGGTTGGGATTTTATGATAAGAAGGTCTAAAGTCGTTTCCCCATTGTGAAATACAATGTGCTTCGTCTATCGCTACAAGTGATACAGGAAGCGATCGTATTGTTTCCTGAACCAATGTATTTTGCAAGCGTTCGGGCGAGAGGTATAAGAATTTATAATTGCCATACAAAGCATTATCTAGCAACCTTCGTAACTCGGTTATGCCTAGATTTCCTCCAAGGTGCAAGGCTTTGATGTTTTTTCTGTGTAACGCCTGCACTTGGTCCTCCATTAGAGCAATCAAAGGCGAAATAACAATGCAAATACCGGGCTTTAATAAAGCAGGAACTTGAAAACAAATAGATTTTCCGCCACCTGTAGGGAGGAGTACCATGGTATCTATCCCATTTAGAATGTTGGTGATAGCTTGTTCTTGCCCTTCTCTATAGGAAGAATAGCCCCAATACTTCAATAAAATACTTTGGGCTGTTTCCTCCAATTTTATAGGTTTAAAATCTCTAAAATATATTCGGATCGTTCTTTGGCTTCCCCTTCTGGAACGTTATGAATATTGTAGCCAAGATCGGCATATTTTCGATATAAAAACTCATAGATCAACTTCGCTTGGTCGTAGGATTCATAGCGCTCATTGTCCTGAATATAGATGCTTTGCCACGGAGGTAAGAGGAAAACCTCATCATATATATGTTGTTCGCAAGCCTCATGGAATTGATCTGGATAGTCGGTTCCCAAATAATCCATATAAGCGTTTACATCGGGGATACCGCGATCATAAAACAGTTGTGCACTTTGGCACTTTTCGGCATCTTTATATTGTTGGACCCTTCCTTCCAGTAGTTTCTGGCTAAACAGCAAAGGGTCGGTTAAGAATAGTTGATCTATGCCTTTCTCTTTAGCTTCTAAGATTATTTGTCTAGATATTTCTGGCATAATATCATACCCCATATCAGCCAATTCTTCGGCAATAGTAGTTTTTCCCGATCCTGGACCTCCAGAGATTACAATACGCTTTGTTATCACAAATAATAGATTAAAATGAATTTTACAAAGTTCGTAAATATAAATTGATACTGAAAGTGTATATTTGTATTCTTTATAAACTAATAATGCCCTCAGCAATGACTGACAAGAAGAATGAGAACGACAAATCGAAAGAATTCTATGAGAATTTAAAAGCTCAATTAGAAGACTATACCGATTGGCCTGCGCCATACTTGTTTAAATTTATAGTGCCTACAGACAAAAGAAAAATACAACAGATATTAAGCTTTTTTGAGGACATACCTAACGCCAAAGCAAAAACGAGAACCTCCACAAAAGGTCAATATACAAGTGTTTCTATTGAAGCAGTTATAGAATCTGCAGATGTGGTGATAGAGAAATATGAGAAAGTTTCTGTAGTAGAAGGTTTGCTGTCCTTATAAAAAATCCTTATTTTGCGTATAGCGTTGAATTATAACTTCATTCAATAGAAGTTAGATACAATGACTTTCCTATTTTAATTATTACATATACATACTATTTTGACATTAGAACTTCTTGTAGACGATTTAGAGTACAATACCGACAGAAACCATTTAGCCATTCCAGAATACGGACGCCACATTCAGAAAATGATTGAGCAAACCGTAGAGATAGAAGATGTGAAAGAGCGTACAAGGCAGGCAAAAGGAATTATAGCCGTTATGGGGAACTTAAACCCACATTTACGCGATGTACCAGATTTTCAGCATAAGCTATGGGATCAATTATTTATAATGTCTGATTTTAAATTAGATATCGAAGCACCTTTCCCAATACCGACTAGAGAGTCTGTTTTTAAATCACCAGAACCATTGGATTATCCACAAAACTTCCCGAAGTATCGCTTCTACGGAAATAACATAAAACGCATGATAGACGAAGCGGTAAAATGGGAGGATGGAGAAAAGAAAGAAGCCTTGATATTGACCATTGCCAACCACATGAAAAAGTGTTTTTTGAACTGGAATAAGGATTCGGTAAAAGATGAGGTTATTTTTAATCATTTATATGAGTTATCTGGAGGGGAAATAAATCTGAAAGAAGCTGATGAGGATTTAAGCAAAGCACAAGATTTGGTGAAAAGTAAACGCAGAACCCCTGCAAGGCGAAGCAATCGTCCAACAAGAGGAAGAAGAAGACGCAATTAATAAAAAAAGAAGAGTTAGAATAGTACATGGAAGTATTTGAAATAGAAGGAGGCCATAAATTAAGCGGTTCCATTACCCCACAAGGAGCCAAGAACGAAGCTTTACAAGTTTTATGTGCCGTACTGCTTACAGAGGAAGAAGTAATTCTGGACAATGTGCCAGATATTCGGGATATAAATAGACAGATAGAAATATTAAAGAGCTTAGGAGTAAAGGTTGAAAAGCTTTCTAAAGGAAAATATTCCTTTATTGCTAAGAATATAAATTTAGACTACTTGCACAGCGAGCAGTTTAAGCAAGATGGCGCTAGCATTCGTGGTTCAATAATGATAGTAGGTCCCTTGCTTGCCAGGTTTGGGAAGGGATATATCCCGAGACCCGGAGGCGATAAAATAGGAAGACGACGTATAGATACCCATTTTGAAGGATTTATAAAGCTAGGAGCAGAGTTCGAATACCAACAAAAAGAACAGTTTTATAAGGTTGCTGCACCACATGGATTAACGGGCACCTATATTTTATTGGATCAAGCTTCGGTAACCGGAACAGCAAATATCATTATGGCAGCCGTACTTGCCAAAGGCGAAACCACTATATATAATGCCGCTTGTGAACCATATATTCAGCAATTATGTATTATGCTGAACAGTATGGGAGCAAAAATCTCTGGAATAAGTTCTAATTTACTTAGGATAGAAGGCGTTACAAAACTACAGGGTTGCACCCATCGTATCCTTCCAGATATGATAGAGATAGGTAGCTGGATAGGAATGGCAGCTATGACTCGTAGCGAGATCACAATAAAAGACGTAAGTTGGGATAACTTGGGAATGATTCCAGAAATATTTCAAAAACTAGGAATAAAACTAGATCGTCGTGGCGATGATATTTTTATTCCAGCTCAAGAATCTTATGAGATTCAAGATTATATAGACGGTTCCATATTAACTATATCCGATTCTCCATGGCCTGGATTTACACCAGATTTATTAAGTATAATTTTAGTAATCAGCACACAGGCTAGAGGAGAGGTGCTCATACACCAAAGAATGTTCGAGAGTCGCTTGTTCTTTGTGGATAAACTCATCGACATGGGGGCGAAAATAATTCTTTGTGACCCGCACCGTGCTACGGTTATCGGACATGACTTTAAGTCCTCGCTAAAAGCAACAACTATGGTTTCGCCAGATATTCGTGCAGGGGTTTCCTTGCTGATTGCAGCATTGTCTGCAACAGGAACAAGTACCATTCACAATATAGAGCAGATTGATAGAGGATATGAAGATTTAGATACAAGATTACAAGCTTTGGGTGCTAAGATAAAGCGTGTAAAACGAAAATAAAAACTTACTTCGCATTCACTTCTACGGACGGGAAAATGGGTTTAATTCCACGATGCTATACGGCGAATGGTTAAGCTTAATTCTATATGGATACGCCAATGGCTTTGCCTTGAGAAAGTTCATTTATAAAGTAAAAAATGCTAGAAATGGAGTAGTACCTTTCTAGCATTTTTCGTTTTGTAATGGGATGGCTTTAAATTAAAGAGCAATAACAGAACTTACATTTTGTCTACATCGATTAGAAATTCTTATTTATTTCTTGAAGTTGCTTGTAGTTTGCCTTAAGTCGTTTTAATAATCGAATATAAACAATGCGATATAGCAAGAGCATAACTCCTATAACAACAATAGCGGTAACAGTAAAACCAATAAAAAATCCAGTGGTTATGGCAGCTGTGTTTTCTATACTTAGGCTAGAGTTTTGCTCTAAAACAAATTCGATAAGTTTTTCTTTATTTCGGCTATAATGAATGCTGACTAAAGCTAAGGTTATAATAGCACTTGCAATGTTCCAAATAATAAAAAAGTAAACCGTCCGTCTGGTGCGCAAGATACTTTGCATGAGTTCTTTTATGGAATCGGTTATTCGTATTCTGGAATAGTTATAGTAAAACAGAAATATAAATAGTCCAAAAACAACGAAGCTTAAAATTGTTCCAATCATCATAGCAGAGGTTAACCCCATCTCCTTGTTGAATTTGTTGGAGCTTTCCGGAACAACAAAGTACAATGCTCCCCAGATGGCGAATTCTATGATGCTTATATAAAGTATCCATTTTACAAGGCTAGACGACTTCTTATGAAGCATCTTATATAGCTCTTCGTAGGAGTAATTCGGCAGGTTCTCATCTGCTTTCTGCCAATGTTTTTTTAGTAAATCTAATTCGTTCATACTATCTGTCTATGGATTTACAATCCTTTTTAACTTGTCTTTTATTCTACTCATCCGCACTCTGGCATTTACATTGGTAATCCCGAGTGTATCTGCAATTTCCTCGTAGGTTTTATCTTCTAGATACAATAATACTAGAGCTTTATCTATGTTGTTTAGTTGTTTTACGGCTTCGTATAAAAGCTTTACTTGTTTATCGGCCGTAGGATCGTAGTCTTCGTATTCAATTTTAAAGCTGATTTTGTCGTAGTCTTGCGCTTTTATACTTCGCTTAGACTTGCGATATAGCGTAATTGCAGTATTTAAAGCCACTCGGTACATCCATGTGCTAAACTTTGAATCGCCTCGAAACGAAGGATAGGCACGCCATAACTGTATAGTAATTTCCTGAAATAAATCCTTATGGTCGTGCGGATTGTTCGTGTAAAACGTACAAATCTTATGAACGATGTTCTGATTCTTCTCCAGTTTTTTTACAAAGATATGTTCTTGTTCGGTCTGCAAGTATTGGATGGCTTTTTGTTGACTATTAGTAGGATAAAATAGAAAATGTTACATCGTAATATAGAATTATTACAATGTAACATTTATAGCATGTTTTAGAAAACGGCTTGGTAAGACAAGCTTATTTTTCCAGATGGCTTAATAGCTCTGTACTCATTGGCTTTACTGCTGATTCAAAGACTTCAACAAAATTTCCTTCTTCGTCAATCAAGTATTTTTGGAAGTTCCACTTTACTTCGCTGTCTTTTACCTTATTCCATTTTTTCTGCGTCAACCATTGATAAATAGGAGCTATATCTTCTCCTTTTACCGAAATTTTCTCCGACATTGGAAAACTAACGCCATAATTTCTTTCGCAAAATGCAGCAATCTCTTCATTAGCACCTGGCTCTTGCTCACCAAAATTATTAGCAGGAAAACCAATAACTACTAAGTTGTCTTTATTCTCTTGGTAGAGTTTCTCTAAACCTTCATATTGTGGAGTAAACCCACATTTAGAAGCAGTGTTTACGATAAGGATTTTTTTACCCTTGTATTGCGAGAAATCCATCTCCTCTCCTTCCAGAGAAGTGAATTGGAATCCATGAATAGTTTCTGGTAAGTCCTGTGCTTGTGCTTGTGAAAGTGTCATAGCAAATAATATAATTAAAATGTTTCGTAGCATGTTTTGTTTGTTATTATAGTGCTTAAAGATACTAAGAAATGAATGGAAGTATTGTAATTGTGCGTTAAATTACCAAGTAATTACCTAATGGGAATACGTCGTATGAATTTTTAAACTTCCTTCGCATTAGCTTTGACTAGTCAGGAAATGGAGTTTAATTCTCCGAGACTCTGCGTCGAATAGAAAAGCTTAATTCGATATGTTATGTAATGTGTAGGATACATATTTTAAGATAGTTTTGTCTAAATTGCGAGCAGGCATCGTATCTTTGTATTCATTAACCTAAAAAACCGCTTTGTTCTGGATGTTTATTTCAAATTATTGGAATATAACTTTATATATACTCCGGTCAAGTATGCATGCAACTAACGCCTTTTCTCTATGAATATTCCTGAAACAAAATTACCACGTATTATCGTTATTGGCGGTGGATTTGGTGGTGTTGCTTTTATAAAGAACTTACGTAAAGAGCAAGTACAAGTAGTGCTTTTTGATCGGCATAACTATCATACATTTCAGCCCTTGCTATATCAAGTATCTTCAGCAAGTTTAGAGCCGGATTCTATTGCCTATCCACTGCGAAAAATTTTTAGAAAAAACACGGACTTCCATTTTCGTATGGCAAGAGTAAACCGAGTAGATCCTGTAGCTAAGAGGGTTTATTCCTCCATAGGCGAATTGGATTATGATTACTTAGTTATTGCAACAGGAACCCGAACCAATTTTTTTGGGAATGAAAATATCCAAAAGTATAGCATGCCGATGAAAACGGTGCCACAGGCTTTGGATATAAGGAGTCTTATTTTACAAAATATAGAAGAGGCAGATATATCTGATAATATTGCAGATCGAAAGAAGTATCTAACTTTTATAATAGCTGGTGGAGGTCCAACAGGAGTGGAAATGGCAGGGGCATTGGCAGAGTTTAGGAAGAGTATTTTGCACCACGACTACCCATTTATAAGTGAGTCAGAAATGGAAGTGCATTTGATAGAGGGTGGAGATAGACTCTTGTCAGCTATGAGTCATACAGCATCTAAAGGTGCTTTACGATACCTAAATCAGTTAGGAGTAATTACCCATCTTGAAACTAGGGTGAATGACTATGATGGAGAAGTGATCACTACCGATACCGACTTGCAGTTTAAAACCAAAACTTTTATTTGGGCCGCTGGCGTTACCGGTGCGCCAGTAGAAGGAATAAATGCAGAAAACTTGATGCAAAGTGGAAATCGCTACAAGGTAAATAGGTTTAATCAGTTGGAAGGCTTTTCTTCGATTTATGCGTTAGGAGATGTAGCACAGATGGAAACAGATAAATATCCTCATGGGCACCCAATGGTTGCACAACCTGCTATTCAACAAGGTAAACATTTAGGACAGAACATAAGTCGTATGCTTCAGGGTAAAGAGATGAAACCCTTCGAGTATCGAGATAAAGGATCGATGGCAACCGTGGGTAGAAATAAGGCCGTAGTGGACATGAAGCGAACTAGCTATACTGGTGCTTTTGCATGGTTTGTATGGATGTTTGTTCACCTATGGTTCTTAATTGGATTTAGAAATAGAGTGGTAACTTTCTTTAATTGGACTTACAACTATATCAACTACGATAGAGCAGCACGCTTAATTATCAGACCGTTTAAACGTGAAAGTTAAAATGGAATATGCGCTAAAGCCTAGTTGTTTTCATGAAAGTCTTATTAGTAGGAATTCTAATAGACACTTAGAGTTTTTCTTCCGATTTTATATCTATTTGATTATCAGTAAATGCCGAAGGTAAAAGCTGTGGAATGAACTTGATAAGCAAAGGAAGTAAAAGACTCCCTCCTGGAAGCAAAAATATCGTTAGCGAAGGAATCGTCTTACATATATCCAATAATTGGTTACGCACCTTTGTTTTCTCTTCAGAACTAAGCTCTCTATAGGTTGCATTGCCTAATAAGTTAAGCAATTCGCCACTTTCATTCAGCTCTATTAACAAGCGATCTTTATTTCTAACAATCAGCGTTTTTACGGTACTAGACGACTGTCCGTAGATTCGTTTTATTGGATGGGCATATTCAAAGAGCTTCACGTCTGTTTCGTGTGCAATAGCAAAACCTTTAATCGCATCCAATGCTTCCTTAACAATGAAACGATCTAATTCTAACTCATCGGCCAATAAATAAATAAAGTCTTCTTCTTCCTTTTCCAAAGTAAAATCACTCCACACAGATACCAAACTCAAGTCTATTAAATAAAGTTTTTCAAGTAAGGTCCTATGGCATAATTGCTGGTCCCAAACGCTCTTATTGAGTGAGATATCTTCTATCAGATAAGTAGAGGAGTTTTCTAGTAACTCTAGGAAACGGTGGTCGTACTTATCTTTATCTTTCTTAATATTCAATGCCGTAAAACAAATTTGAAAAAATAATTGCTTCAGGTTTTTCAGATAGGCTTTAAACTGAACTTTGTCTTTCAAAAACTGTTCATATGCTACTACATCTAAGAATATTTGAATATCCGTTAAGAGCGAGGTTATAGAGTTGCTAAGAATACTAGAGTGCGTGCGTTCGTGTATCGCATCTTCTAGCTTCTCGATATTTTTCTTAGGCAGTTTTAGGAATTGTAAAAATGAGTTTCTTTCCTCTTCTATTTCTTTGTAAAATTCCAGGAGACTATCTACTAGTTCATCGGTGTTTTTGTCTGGATTTTGTTTAAAATACACAAACGACATAGCATGCAATAAGTTTATTTTCTTAAACTCATTTTCGTTAAGAATCAGGTTACTTTTAGGTAGTTCCAATAAACTTTCGGTACACATTCCATAAAGAAAACCTGTGTTTCGTAGTTGTGTGTAAAAATCTTTCTCCTCTACATACAAGTCAAACAAAACTTCCTTGTTGTACAGACTAAAAAACATGCTAATCCAGCCAGTTGCCGAGGGATTCATAGGGTAGATGGTTATTGAATAAGCAATTCCAATGAGTTAAATCGCTTGGGTATATAGTTTAAAATTATCGAGTTTAAAATTATCAAAATTAAATTGACGAGTAAAAGTAATTAAGAAAAATATTTGTCTAATTCGATTCTTTCTGGAGGTTGATTTTTTTCACTAGTAATTAGTCTATATTAAATCTCTTCTTTAAATCCGCTATAGCCATCAGCACTCCTTCAGTTGCTGTGTGGGCGTATACCTTTATCTGTGGATTTGGTTCTATATTTGGTCTTGGGTCTATAAAATAAATCGGTACTTGTGGTCCTGCATAATGCAACAATCCTGCGGCAGGATATACTTGCATAGAAGTACCTACAATAAACAATGCATCCGCTTCTGCAACTAGGTTTGCTGCGGTTTCTAGTAGAGGAACTTGCTCGCCAAACCAAACGATATGTGGACGTAGCGGACTTCCTTTCGGACAAACATCCTCGGCGTTTAAATCCTTTTTCCAATCTAATATATAGTCCTCGTCTACAGAACTACGTACTTTCAATAACTCTCCGTGTAAGTGAACTACCGAAGTACTTCCTGCTCTTTCGTGAAGATCGTCTACGTTTTGTGTAACGATTTTAACACGAAAATCTTTTTCCAAATCCGCAAAAGCTTTATGTGCTGCGTTGGGTTCCACTTCCAATAATTGTGCGCGTCGTAAATTGTAAAATTCCGAAACCAATTCTCGGTTCGCTTCCCAGCCTTGTGGGGAGGCTACCTCCATCACATCATGTCCTTCCCAAAGGCCATCGCTATCTCTAAAAGTTTTTATACCGCTCTCTGCACTGATTCCTGCTCCTGTAAGTACTACTATTTTCATAGGATTGTCTATTTTTGTATAAAATTAGACAATTTAAGTGGACAAACAATTATTTGAATTCCTGCAAGGTTTCCTGACACCAAGGCGAAAAGAGCTTTTTGATAAAGTGTTGGAAGATCGCACTAGGCACTTTACAGTAGTAGCAGAAGATGTGTACCAGATGCATAATGCAAGTGCCGTAATGCGCAGTTGTGAGATTTTTGGTATTCAAGATATGTATGCCATAGAAAATCGAAATATAAGTCGGGTGGATAAGGAAATCGCTATGGGTGCTCAGAAATGGGTTAATCTATCTCGTTATACCAAAACCCAAGACTGTATCGATGCGCTTCGTGCCAAAGGCTACCAGATTGTTGCTACTACACCACATAACGACTCACAGTATTTACATGAATTTGATGTGACTAAGAAATCTGCCTTCTTTTTTGGACAAGAAAAATATGGGCTAAGTAAAGAGGTTTTGGAACAAGCCGATTCTTATCTTAAAATTCCTATGTATGGGTTTACGGAAAGCTTGAATATCTCTGTTTCTGCCTCCATTATTCTGCAAAGCTTGGTGACCAAAATGAGGAAAGAAAATATAGACTGGCAATTGTCGGAGGAAGAAAAAATGAAAGTGAAGATGCAGTGGACAAAAAACACTATAAAAAGCATCGATCTTATTTTAGAGAGGTACTATCAAGAACAACAAAAGGAATAAGTTTATGAAAATCATTTTTGCTACACACAATAAAAATAAACTAAAGGAAGTGCAAGCATTCCTGCCTGATAATATAGAGCTTTTAAGCCTAGAGGATATCGACTGCAACGAACCGATAGAAGAGACGGAAAAAACGCTTGAAGGCAATGCTGCATTGAAAGCAAATTATGTGTTTAAAAAATACGGCTATCCCTGTTTTGCGGATGATACGGGTTTGGAAGTTGATGCGTTAAATGGCGCACCAGGTGTATATAGTGCAAGGTACGCAGGGGAGGAGGCAACCGATGCAGATAATAGGAAGAAACTATTACAAACCATGGCCGACCAAACCATTAAAGACGCAAGATTTAGGACGGTGATTGCGTTAAGACTTTCTGCGGATACTATCTTGTATTTTGAAGGGGTCTGCAATGGAGAAATCTTAGAAGCAGAGCGAGGAACCGAAGGCTTTGGCTATGATGCCATTTTTCAACCAAAAGGATTTAATAAAAGCTTTGCAGAGATGGATATAGATGCAAAAAATAAAATAAGCCATCGAGGAAAAGCAATTCTAGACTTATCAAACTACTTTCAAAAGCCCCCACTATAAGCTATTTACTATGTATGGGTATATTGCTTCAACTTATTACACAACAAAGTAAAATCATGCCATTTCTATTAATCAAACATCACCAAAAATGTATCGCTGCTTGATAATCAGTAAGGTAAGCAGACTGTCTGCTTAGGTTGCAATAAAAAAGATAGCAGTATTAATACATATTATTCAGTTCTTTTGCTGATGTGTTGTTTTTATTTAAAAACTCTCTAGCTTTTTGACTATATAATTACTATCTTTGCAAATTGAAATTTCCAGAGGTACACGTGTAGCGCTTTATTAATAAATTATATGCCGCGCTTATAAACCTCTATCATTTTAGGGTGTTTTATCGAGGAGTTGTGGGTTTAAATTGTCGATTACTTCTACCAAAGACACACTGTAATTAACAAAAAACCATTTATGAAAACAACTTTCGAAGCTTTAGGATTAGACGAGGTCTTTCTTAAAGCAATTGCCGATTTAGGATTTGAAAATCCGTCGGGAATTCAAGAACAAGCTATCCCACCATTATTAGAAAAGGATGTGGATATGGTAGCTTTAGCCCAAACAGGAACCGGTAAAACGGCTGCTTTTGGCTTCCCAATGTTACAAAAAATTGATGTTACCAATCGTGACACACAAGGAATTGTACTTTCTCCGACCCGTGAGCTATGCTTACAACTTACCAAAGAGATTAAAGAATATGGTAAATACCTGCCTGGACTAAACGTAGTTGCAGTGTATGGTGGTGCCAGTATTAGCGACCAAGCAAGGCAACTTCGTAAGGGAGCACAAATCATTGTCGCTACGCCAGGACGTATGAAAGATATGATAAGCCGTAGAATGGTGGACATATCTAAGATAAGTTATTGTGTGCTGGATGAAGCAGATGAGATGTTGAACATGGGTTTCTATGAGGATATCACCGATATTCTATCGCATACCCCAGAATCCAAGTTCACTTGGCTTTTCTCGGCTACTATGCCAAAAGAAGTTTCTAAGATTGCGAATAAGTTTATGAAGAATCCATTAGAAATAACAGTGGGTTCCAAAAACATGGGCGCAACAAATGTATCGCACGAATACTATGTGGTAAATGCAAGAGACCGTTACTCCGCGTTAAAGAGTTTGGCAGATGCCAATCCAGAGATATTCTCTGTGATCTTCTGTAGAACCAAGCGAGATACGCAAAGAATAGCTGAAAATCTTATTGAAGATGGCTACAGCGCAGCAGCGATACACGGAGACCTAAGTCAAGGCCAACGAGATACGGTAATGAATTCTTTCCGTAACAAGCAAATACAAATGCTAGTAGCTACCGACGTAGCTTCCCGTGGAATTGATGTGGATGACATTACACACGTTATAAACTATCAGTTGCCAGATGAGGTGGAGATTTATACACACCGAAGTGGACGAACAGGACGTGCCGGAAAAGAAGGGGTTTCTATAGTAATTGCAACTAGAGGAGAACAGCGTAAGATTCAAACGATAGAAAGAATCATACAGCAGAAGTTTGAACGTAAAGAAGTTCCTTCCGGAAAGGAAATCTGTGAAGTACAGCTTTACCACCTTGCAAACTCTATAAAAAACACAGAGATAAACGATTCCATAGATGAATACCTACCAGAGATAAACGCTTTGCTAGAACCATTCACTAAAGAAGAGTTGATTAAAAAGTTCTTCTCTGTAGAGTTTACCAAGTTCCATAATTACTACAAGAAGAAGAAAGATATTAATGTAGATGCTAGTAAAGGAGGCGCTTCAGAAGGAGAGGATGACGGCTCGGTTCGTTATTTCTTGAATATTGGAGGGAAAGACGACTTGGATTGGCAACGATTAAAAGATTTCCTAGTAGGCGCATTGTCTTTAAAACAAGACGAGGTTTTCCGCGTAGATGTGATGGAAACATTCTCTTTCTTCAACACAGATAAAAACCATGAAGAGATGGTATTAAAAACACTTCCTGGAATTGATTGGGAAGGAAGACAAATATCTGTGGAGGTCTCTACTACGAAACCAGGCGGCCGAAGAAGAGGTGGTGGCGGAGGTGGCGGAGGCCGTAATCGAAGTCGCCCAAGAAATGCGTATGGTGCTGGTCAAAGTGGAAGACGTAGAAATAGAAGAGATACTCCTTCTAGTAGAGGTAGAAGTGGCGGTCCTTCCGATGGTGTAAAAAACACAAGAGGAAAACGCAGAAGAAGATAATCTCTACTTTTTGTTCAAAACTTCTTAAAGAATATGTATTTTTACTGTAATACATGGATATGAAACGTTTACTATTAATACTATTTCTTCTGTTGCCAATATTATTATTTGGCCAAGAACAAGACACAATACCTGCAAAACCTTTGGAACACCCTACTTATAATATAATAGGGAAAGTGGTGAATGACGCCAACGATAAGATAATGCCAGGTGTACATGTCATAAACTTAAACCAAGTATATGGAACCGTTACCGAGCCCGATGGAGGATTCCTCATTCAGGCTGCGGTAAACGACACCTTGTTTTTTTCCTATTTAGGATTTAAATCCATCCGTGTTCGCGTAACCAACGACTGGTTTAAGTATGGGGATATCAAAGTAAAGATGACAGAGTTAAGTATCGCGTTGGAAGAGGTGCGATTGAATAGCATACAGCTTACGGGCTACTTGGAAGTAGATGCTAGAATAATTCCAGTGTACGACAACTATCGTTACCGTATAGCAGGGTTAGGAAGTGGATATGAGGGGGGAAGCACACGTAAGTCTGCGGTTTCCAGAGTTTTAAACTCGGTATTCAATCCTGTAGATTTCCTTTATAATACGTTTGGGAAACGACCTAGACAGATGCAAAAGCTTCGTAAAATGAAGGAGGACAACCATATTAGAGACCTATTGCAAGATAAGTATGATAGAGAGACACTTATGGCGGTGCTACAGTTAGAACGTGTAGATATCGATGAGATTTTACGCAACTGTAACTTTTCTGGAGAATTCATTAAATCTGGATCGGATCTACAGGTCTTAGATGCTATAAGTGAGTGTTATGAAGAATATAGAGTCTTGAATAGAGATTAAAATAAACAATAAAGAAACATGACAAAACCACTTAACAATTAGATTTGTTAAGTGGTTTTTAATTTAAAGTATGCTGCAAAACATTGTACATTATTTTTTACACTTTGGCTTTCCACTAGTCCTAGCACTTTTGTTCTATAGATCAAAGTGGCGACGGGTATATTGGATATTGCTATTGACTATGTTGGTGGATATAGACCATTTATGGGCAGATCCAATTTTCGATCCAACTAGATGTAGTATTGGATACCATACTTTTCATTCCTACTATATGATGCCTATTTATGTATTAGGATTGTTTTTTAGAAAAACTAGAGTAGTTGCGATAGGATTAGTTTTACACATGATTACCGATGGGGTGGATTGTATTTGGATGCATAATAATACATAATTCAAAAATAAATCTGTTACCTATCAGAAAGATGTATTTTTCAATAGGTTAAAACTATCTGAGTAAAAATATTGCGAACTTTACATAAAATTATTTACATACCTGTATCTTGTAGTACTTGCATATAAGTCAAGGTATGCTATTATAAAAAATATAATTTGATTATGATTACACCTGAAGCATTTCAAAAGGAAATAGATAGAATAATAGAGAACGCTATACGCGAAGATGTGGGAACTGGCGATCATTCTTCTTTAGCTTGTATAGATCCCGATTCTCTAGGGACTGCAGCGCTTTTAGTAAAAGACGAAGCCATTATTGCAGGAGTAGACTTCGCAAAACAATTACTGCATTATGTCGATCCAAAATTAGAAGTCGATGTGCGCATCAAAGATGGTAGTCCGGTGTCTTACGGAGATATTGCTCTCTACATTAATGGGAAATCCCAATCCATCCTAAAAGCGGAGCGTGTGATGCTAAATAGCATGCAACGCATGAGTGCCATTGCTACCAAAACCAAAGAGTATGTAGATGCAGTTGCTGGCACTGGGACAAAAATCTTGGATACTAGAAAAACCACTCCTGGCTTTAGAGCTTTAGAAAAATTAGCCGTTAAAATTGGTGGGGGTGAAAATCACCGATATGCCTTGTACGATGCTATTATGCTTAAGGATAATCATATAGATATGAGTGGAGGTGTGAGCAAAGCGGTTTCGAAAACCAAGGAGTATCTAAAACAGAATAACCTAGACTTACCGTTGATAGTAGAAGCAAGATCCTTGAAAGAAATTGAGGCCATTCTCCAAGCAGGAGAAGTAGATAGAATATTGATAGATAACTTTAATTATGCAGATACCCGTACTGCAGTTGCATTAATTGGTAATCGATGCAAAACAGAGTCTAGTGGAGGGATTAATCTAGAAACGGTACGAGCCTATGCCGATTGTGGAGTAGATTTTATTTCTGTAGGAGCATTGACGCATAGTGTACATAACAAGGACTTAAGTCTAAACGCAGTGTAATGATGCAAAAAAAGCTAGAAAAACTACCTGTAGTTCGCTATTTGGTCATCTGGAGTAAGAAAGCAGTGATACCATGGACTAGTGGATTAAGGTTATACGACTTTTTAGAAATCTATATAAAAGGACTTTCGCAAGGCATCCTATCCTATAGAGCAAGTTCTATAGCCTACAGTTTTTTTATGGCTATTTTTCCATTTTTACTATTTGTCCTTAACCTTATTCCATACCTCCCTATTGAAGGTTTTCAGAGCAGATTTTTAGGGTTTATGGAAACTCTTTTACCAGCACAAACCAGTGATTTTTTCTATCCGATTATAGAAGACATTGCAATGAACCCTAGAAAGGGATTACTCTCTGTGTCTTTTGTACTATCGGGAATTTTGGCGAGTAATGGGGTATATACTATTTTTAAAGCCTTCTCGGATTCGGTCTATGTACTATCCAACAGAACGTTTATAGCAAACTACTTTATGGCTGTTATGGTTTCTTTAGGGATGGCATTGTTTATGATTATTGCAATAGGTGCTATAATATTTGGGGAAGTAGTAATCGCAAACCTTCAAAGGGAGTCTTTAATATACTATGATTTTTTCTGGATTAGCTTATTGCAAATCGTGGTGTTTGTACTTATGATTTATGCGGTAATTGCTACCTTATATTACTTTGGATTAAAGAAGATAGATAGAGCGCGGTTCTTTTCTATGGGTGCTATTGTAACAACTTTGCTGTTTTTAACAACTACCTATCTGTTTAGTGTTTACATTAACAGTTTTTCAAAATATAACGAATTATATGGTTCCATAGGTGCATTATTGATTATGATGCTGTATATTTGGATAAACGCAAACTTGTTGTTGATTGGTTTTGAGTTAAATATTGCTTTAGCTACCCTCAAGAAAACAAAACAAGTAAAAATAACATTGTGAAATTAATAAAACTTGGATAATGAGAAATCTGTTAAAAATAGTACTAGTTAGCCTGATAACTATAACAGGTATACAAGCACAAGACGTGTTTGGAAAATGGACAACAATCGACGATAATACAGGTGAAGCCCGCTCGGTAATCGAGATATACGAGAAAGGTGGTAAAGTATATGGAAAAATCGTTGCAATTACCGATCCAGCAAAAAGAGATAATGTTTGTACGAACTGTACGGGCGATGACAAAAATAGACCAATCTTAGGTTTAGAATTGCTTAAAGGTCTAGAAAAAAACGGTGATAAATATGATGGAGGTTACATTACCGATCCTGATAATGGGAAACGATATAAATGTTATATTGAGTTGGAAGATGCCAATACATTAAAAGTCCGTGGCTATATAGGCATGGCAGTTTTAGGTAGAACACAGATATGGGAACGATTCCAAGATTAAAAATATAGAAAATTGTATCTTTAAGCTGTCTTTAAATGAGGCAGCTTTTTTTGTTATATACCTATGCTATACGTTGATGTTATTTTACCCATACCAATAAAAAATACCTTTACTTATCACTTTCCAAAATCTCTGATTCATAATATAAGTGTGGGAATGCGAGTTACCGTTCCCTTTGGAAAAACCAAAATACAAACTGGAATTGTACTTGGTATTCACGAAGAAGAACCAGCCTATGAAACCAAAGAAATCGATCAGATTTTAGATGAAATTCCTGTGGTTAATAAGCAGCAACTCCAACATTGGTTTTGGTTGGCTGATTACTATATGTGCTCCATAGGAGAAGTGGTGCGGGCTGGACTGCCAAGTGCCTTCTTGTTGGAAAGTGAAACTTTGATTTCCTTACAAAAACAAGAAGAAGGAAAAAAAGTAGATTTAACGGACGATGAGTATTTGATTGTTGAAGCCTTGGAAAGACAATCGGCTTTACGAATACAAGAAGTGCAAGCTATTCTGGAGAAGAAGAATGTAGTAAAGTTAATTCAGTCACTCTTGGCAAAAGAAATCATCCGTGTAGAGGAAGAGGTTTTTGAGCAATATATTCCAAAACGCAAGACATACGTACGTTTGGCCAAAGAATATGAAACGGAAGAAAAACTCAATGCCATTTTGGAAGAACTTTCTACCCGAGCAAAGAAGCAAAGAGAGTTATTGATGATTTTATTTCTGCTTCAAGCACAATCCAAAAAACCTATTGCGCCCAAGAAATTACTAAAAAGAGCAGATGCCTCTGCGGGTGTATTAAAAGCACTTATCGACAAAGAAATAGTGGAGCAATACGAACTTCAAGAGGATAGGAATATTTTTGATGGAGAAACGATTGCCATATCTGGACTTAGTGAAGCACAAGAAGTAGCATATAAAGCTATAAATGACAGCTTTTTAGAAAAAGATGTTTGTTTGTTACACGGAGTGACTTCTAGTGGGAAAACGGAAGTATACATAAAGTGTATGCAAGATGTTATGGAACAAGGGAAGCAGGTTTTGTTTCTAGTTCCCGAAATTGCTCTTACCACACAACTAATCGGGCGTTTGCAAAAGCACTTCGGCCATCAATTATCCATTTATCATTCAAGGTATTCCGTACATGAACGAATTGAAGTTTGGAATAATTTACAGCTAGGAAAAGAAAAAGCTCAGATAGTAATTGGTGCGCGCTCGGCTATGTTTTTGCCCTATAGTAATTTAGGACTTATTATAGTAGACGAAGAGCACGAAGCATCTTTTAAACAACAAAACCCAGCACCTCGTTATAATGGTCGCGATGCTGCAGTTGTATTGGGAGTTCAGCACAAAGCGAAAGTTATATTAGGATCGGCAACGCCAAGTATAGAAACCTATACTAACTGTTTGAATGGGAAATATGGATTGGTAGAGTTAAATCAAAGGTTTGGAAATGTACCCATGCCAAAAATCCGATATATAAACCTTAAAGAAGCCTATCATAAAAAACAAATGACAGGCCGCTTTAGTCAAGAGTTATTAGATGCTATAAGGCACAGCTTAGAACAAAAGGAACAGGTTATTCTATTCCAAAACCGACGTGGGTTTTCACCAGTTGTAGAATGTACTACTTGTGGTGTTTCGCCACAATGTACTAATTGCGATGTGAGCTTAACCTACCACGAATACCGAAAGCAATTGCGTTGTCATTATTGTGGCTATTCTATAGCTATGCTGATTTCTTGTATGGCTTGTGGCAATGAAACATTGGATTATAAAGGCTTTGGAACCCAGCAAATAGAGAAGGAGATAATAAAGTATTTTCCAGATTATCGCGTACAGCGTATGGACCAAGATACCACTCGCAGAAAACATGCGTATGAGAAAATAATCGAGCGAATGGTAAATAGAAAAATAGATATTCTAGTTGGAACGCAAATGCTCGCCAAAGGATTGGACTTTTCCAATATCGGATTGGTAGGCGTATTGCAAGCAGATAACTTATTGAATTTCCCCGATTTTAGAGCACACGAACGCAGTTTTCAATTATTGCAGCAAGTAGCAGGACGAGCTGGAAGAGGAGCAAAGCAGGGGGATGTTTTGATTCAAACCTACGATCCGTCACAAACCACTTTGCAGGTATTGAAAAAGAATGATTACAAACAGATGTATGCTAATGAAATAGAACAACGAAAAGACTTTCATTACCCGCCTTTTGTAAAGCTTATTCAAATCACGTTAAGAGATAGAAATTATCATAAAATGAAGAAGGCCGCCAATTGGTATGCACAGGCTATGCGAGTGCCATTTGATTCGCGAGTATTAGGTCCAGAAGATCCATCGGTGGGTAGGGTTAGAAATCAGTACTTAACGCATATTATGTTGAAAATCCCACAGAACCACTCGGTCAAGCAAACCAAAAACAATCTACAGCGTATTCATAGCCAATTTGAATCGATAAAGGATTTCCGCTCCGTTCGAGTTATTATTGATGTAGACCCTATATAAAACAAAAAAGCCTTGTAATTAGTATAGCTACAAGGCTTTTAAAAGTTAGTATCGCTAAGGCTTAGTATAAAGTAGGATATTTAGCTGGATCCACTTCATGCATGATACTATAAATCTTCTCAAAGATATCATCCATAGAAGGTTTAGAGAAGTAATCTCCATCGGTACCATACGCAGGACGGTGTGCTTTTGCAGTAAGCGTTTGTGGCATACTGTCTAAGTATTTATAGCCGTTTTGATTTTCTATAACTTCTTGCACGATATACGACGATGCACCTCCAGGAACATCTTCGTCTACCACGAGCAAGCGATTGGTTTTTTCCAAACTTTTTACAATGTCATGACGGATGTCTAAAGGCAATAGACTTTGCGTGTCTATTATCTCTACAGAAATATTATGCTCTGCCAATTCTTTCGCAGCATCCTTTACCAGTCTTAGCGTACTTCCGTAGGACACAACCGTAATGTCGGTTCCCTCTCGTAAAGTCTCTACCACTCCAATTGGTGTGCGGAACTCACCAAGGTTATTAGGTAGTTCTTCTTTTAATCGATAGCCGTTTAAACACTCTATAATTAATCCAGGCTCATCACTTTCTAATAAGGTATTGTAGAAACCTGCGGCTTTGGTCATATTTCTTGGTGTAAGAATATAAATCCCTCTCAATAGGTGCAATAAGCCTCCCATTTGCGAACCGCTGTGCCAGATTCCTTCCAATCTATGACCACGTGTTCTTACTATCAGTGGTGCTTTTTGCGTGCCATTTGTTCGGTATTGAAGCGTTGCCAAATCATCACTCATTATTTGTAAAGCATAGAGAATGTAATCTAGGTATTGGATTTCTGCAATAGGGCGTAGGCCTCGCATTGCCATTCCTATTCCTTGTCCTAGAATAGTAGCTTCGCGAATGCCAGTATCTGCTACACGTAGTTTGCCATATTTTTCTTGTAATCCTTCTAGTCCTTGGTTTACATCGCCAATCTTTCCAGCATCTTCACCAAATATGAGAGCCTCTGGGTGTTTTTTAAATAACGCATCAAAGTTATCTCGGATTACAATACGTGCATCTACCACTTCTGGAGTATCCTTGTAAGTAGGTAGTACTTCTTCAATATCGCAAGCCGTTCCAGTTTCGGAATATAAGTGCGAACTAAATTTTGGTTGGGTTTGTTTTGTATAATGTTCAATCCATTTTGCGATGGCTATTCTGCCATTAAGATTGGATTGGGTAGCAAAACGAAGGGCTTTTCTTGCAGTGCTTAAAACATCTTTTCGAATAGGCTGTCTGTCGGCCGCTAGGCTATCGTAAAGTTCTTTTATTTTTTCGTTTTGTGCAGTGAAGTCAGTTAGTACACCAAGCAATTCTGCTTGCTCATTTATAATTTCACTAGTATATGCTTTCCATGCAGCCGTTTTTCCTTCTCGAACTTCTTTTTTTATTGCTTTTTCTAGTTCTTCTAGCTCTTCGGTGGTAGCGAATTCATTAGTTATAATCCAATCGCGCA
>DATGMW010000168.1:0-4689 GCA_035307105.1 Flavobacteriaceae bacterium | reverse complement strand
AGGGAAACGCGTAACAGTATTAGTGAACCTTGCACCAAGAAAACTACGTGGTGTAGAAAGCGAAGGAATGATTTTGATGACGGAGAAAGAAGATGGCGGTTTGGTATTCCTAAACCCAGATGTGGAGGAGGTGCCAAATGGTGCTACAATAAACTAAAAACTTTTTTTAGATATTTCAAAAGTCGGTGGTAATCCAATTACTACCGACTTTTTGCATTTATACCTATTCTTTTCATCTTCGAAAAAAGGAGCTCCCCGATATTTGGAGCACGCCGCATAAGTACCATTATCTGATTAAATCTATGCGTTTTGTGGGTTAAGTGGCTATATTTGATGGATAAAATATATTTCAGAAACCTATAAAACTGTAGACAGCCTAAATCTTTAGATGTTAAAAATCGCCTATTTGCCACAGTACGAACATTTTCTTCCGCCAGGACATCGTTTCCCTATGGCAAAATACGGGTTGTTGGCACAACAATTAATTCACGAAGGAACTTGCGACAAGTCGAATTTTTTCGAGCCAAATCCACCGGATGATAAATACATTCTAGCCATTCACGATCCGGAATATTACTACGATTTGCTAAACCTTACGCTAGGACATACCGAAGCATTGGCTATTGGTTTTCCGTTATCTAGAGCGCTAATTTACCGTGAGCGTGCCATTGCAGGTGGTACCCTTGCAGGAGTGGAGTATGCTTTGGAATATGGCCTTGCAATGAATATTGCCGGAGGAACCCATCATGCGTATGCCGATAGAGGAGAAGGGTTTTGTATGCTAAACGATCAAGCGATTGCAGCGAAATACTTATTGGATAATAACTTAGCGAAGAAAATCCTTATCATAGATTTAGATGTGCATCAAGGAAATGGCACGGCAAAGATATTTGAGAACGAACCACGAGTGTTTACCTTCTCGATGCATGCCGAGAAAAACTTTCCATTTACCAAAGAAAAATCCGATTGGGATATCGGTTTGCCCGATGGCACTAAAGACGAAGTTTACTTGAAAACTTTACAGGAAGCCCTTCCAGAATTATTGGATAAAGTGAAACCCGATTTTGTATTTTATCTATCAGGAGTCGATATTCTAGAAAGCGATAATCTTGGCAGATTATCTTGTACCATAGAAGGCTGTAGACAGCGAGACAAGTTGGTTATAGAAAGTTTGTATCAGCGAGGATTACCTATGCAGATAAGTATGGGAGGTGGTTATAGCAAACAGTTGCGACATATTGTAGATGCGCACGCATATACTTTTAAGATTGCACAAGATGTATATTTTTGAATGCTGACATAAATCATTATTAATTTCGAAATTATCTCGGACTTTTACACCATTAAAATATAGAAATATGAAAAAAATGCAAATTGTAAGTTTAGAAGAAGCAGTAGGGCACGTAAAGTCTAACGACAGTGTATTCTTTCAAGGCGCAGCAATGACACCAACGGTATTGATCGATGCACTTTGTGAGCGATACAAGGAATTGGAAGATGTAAAAATCTATCAGATCCATACCCATGGGGAAGCAAAATATTTAGAAGCACCATATAATCAGGCGTTCAGCCTATATAGTATGTTTGTTGGGGATAATACAAGGAAGGGAGTGAATTCCAAGCATGGAGACTATATTCCTATTTTCCTAAGTGAAATCCATCACCTGTTCCGTAGAGGCATTATTCCATTGGACGTAGCTTTTGTACAAGTTACGCCTCCAGATAAACACGGATATTGCTCCTTGGGTGTTTCCGTGGACGTATCTTTCCCGGCAATAGAAAAAGCGAAAATTGTTATAGCACAAATCAATCCAAATGTTCCGCATACGCGAGGAGATAGTACTATCCATATAAGCAAAATAGATTTTGGTGTGGAAACGGATATTCCAATGGATGTGATTAAGGTAGCGGAACCAAATGAAATTGAAAAAGCTATTGGTCTACACGTGGCAGGACTTGTGGAAGACGGCGCTACCCTGCAAATGGGAATTGGAAATATTCCAAACGCAGTTCTTGCTAACCTTACCAACCATAAAGGACTGGGAATTCATACAGAAATGTTTTCGGATGGCATTTTACCATTGGTAGAAAAAGGAGTTATTACCGGAGAGCATAAAGCCAATCATATTGGGAAAATTCTTTCTGCCTTTGCAATGGGAACACAGAAATTGTATGACTTTATAGACGACAATCCTTCCATTGTATTTAAAGAAGCTGGGTATACCAACGATACCGCTTTGGTTCGTCAAAACCCTAAGGTAATTGCCATTAACTCGGCTATAGAAATAGATTTGACCGGACAGATTTGTGCCGATAGTATTGGAACCTATCAGTATTCTGGAGTAGGAGGGCAAATGGATTTTATTCGAGGCGCATCTTTATCCGAAGGTGGAAAGCCGATTATCGCTATGCCAGCAGCTACCAACAAAGGAATTTCTAAAATTGTTCCTTTCCTAAACCAAGGAGCTAGCGTAACTACCACTCGTGCACACGTACATTATGTAGCAACCGAGTATGGCGTGGTAAATCTTTATGGAAAATCCTTAAGAGATCGTGCAAAACTTCTGACCTCTATCGCACATCCAGACCACAGAGAACAGTTAGAAAAAGACGCTTTCGAAAGGTTTAAGTATTAATAAAGTGCTGAGGTTGTTAACAACTTTTCAAGCCTGTCTGGTCTATAAGATTGGACAGGCTTTATTGTCTCTCCGAATCGGAATATTCTAGTAAATCTCCTGGTTGACAATCAAGTGCTTCACATAGTGCTTCTAAAGTAGAGAAACGAATCGCTTTTGCTTTTCCCGATCTTAGAATAGAAATATTCGCTGGTGTGATACCTACTATTTCTGCAAGCTCTATACTTTTCATTTTTCGCTTGGCAAGCATAACGTCTAGATTTATAATTATTGCCATAGATTATACCGTTAAATCGTTTTCTTCTTTAATGTTTTTCGCTAAAAACAGGCTGTCGCTTTGAATAATAAAAAACAATCCGATGATCATTAAGAAAAAGGGAACTAATAAATTTGTGTCGTGAATTAACTTAATTTGGTTGCCACTGAGTAGGTTAATCCATATAACAGTGCTAAGACAAAACAAAATAATCCCTGCAATTACAAAATGCCTACCAGATTTCTTTAAATTCGAACTGATTTCACCAGAAAAATAATTGTTAGACAGTAAGAATCTGGCCATTTTTCTTAAGTAATACAGCCCTCTTAAGAAAATAATATAGGAAACTAAACTTATGATGAGAATAAGCCAATAAAGCAAAGACCAATCCATTACATTCATATCCACTTGATTTATAAATACTACGCCAAAAGGAAGAACAATTATTACGTTTAGCAGACCTATAAAATGAAGATAATATAGGATGTCAACCAATGTTTTAAATAGCACATTTCTTCTCATAACAATATCGTTTAGATTCCAAATATATATTAAATTATTGATAAACGATGTTTTGTTTATGATAAGCGGTAATTTATTGCATTTATTGAAAAAGTGGATTTGTTAAGAAAAGCACTAATAGACCTGATTCTTAGGATTAAGAACCGGTGGCAGATGTATTGTTTTAGTTGGGTAGTTGTTTTATAAAGAATTATTCTATCTGTAAGAATGAGATAAAAAAATGGGACTAAGCATTTCGAGTAGTCCCATTTACGATTAATCCTTATACGGATCGTAGATATCCTCACCAGCCATCGCTACGCCTATTGGATGTAGTCGGTGTTTCACTTTTATGGTGTCGCCTTGGTATTCCAATACTTCTTCCAAATTCTTATACACTTCTGGCGCCTCGTCAGCACCTCCTCCACGTAGGTAAATATCTTTTTTATTTAACTCTGATTGTACTTTATCAAAGTCTACCAATCCTTTAGAGATCAAAGTACGTACGCGTTTTTTCCCTCTGCGTTGCCATCTGGTTCTTCCTAGGGCTTTGGTTCTAGACATTACTCTTCCTGCGCCGTGAACGGTGGAGTATAATGCTTTTTTGGAAGTAGGGTTGTCTACTCCTTCAACGATTACCGAAGTGTCGCGCATATTGGCACCAATAAAACCTTGTTGTCCTGGAAAAGCGGGCGTACATCCTTTTCGGACCACCCAATAGTCTTCTCCAAAATGCTCTTCTTTCCAAGCAAAATTATGGTGGTTGTGTATTTCTTTTACAACTTTTCCGCCAACGATTTCCAATACTCTATCCACTACAATATCTCGTCCGGCATAAGCGTATTTTCCAGCCAGATCTAAAGCTTGAATGTAGTCCTGTCCAATTGTAGTGTTTACATCAAACAGAAGTGGCTTTCCGTTCATTGGACTTTGCTTTGGTCTGTCGTTAAACTTAAGGCCTTGTGCTAGCGACATAAATCCTGTGGTGGTTCTATGGCCAAATCCACGAGAGCCAAAGTGTACGCCAATCCAGAGCCATCCATCGTCGTCCTCGAATAAATCAACAAAGTGATTTCCACTCCCTACCGTTCCTAGCTGTTCGGAAGCCATCTGTGCCATCGCACGTAATGGTTCTAGCGAAGTATTGGCTATCTCGTCTAAAACCGCGTGATCTACCGGCTCATTATTGATTCGGCCAACGCCAAAAGAGATTCGTTTAAAAATCTCGTCCATTACTTTCGGTACATTTATATCGGCTGCACGAATATCGGTTTTCACTGCTTTATTTCCGCAAGC